>DASVLZ010000162.1:0-4597 GCA_036384615.1 Sediminibacterium sp. | reverse complement strand
CGCCGCTCATTGCCACCAGGACCTTTCCTTTACTGCTCATATATTACCCGTTAATGGAAACCGCAAAAATAAACAGTTCCCGCCAGCATAGAGCAGTGAATGTAAAAGCCGGGCTTTCGGAAGCGGGAATTTTGCATTGATATTATATTAATATTGTATATTTTTAATCGAAATGATGGCTTATGAGATGGATGTTCCTGTTGGTATTGTTCTTTTTTGAGGCTGCTGGTGCGCAGACGGCTACATCGCGGGTAGTTCCGGATATTGATTTGCCCGTCAGGGATAGTGCGGGAAAAATGTATTCCCGGGAAGCGTGGATGGATTCTATGAAGACGGGCCGGTACATTGTTACCAATAATACAGCTGAGGGATATTTGCTGCTAAGGCGGATAACAACGGAGGAGAGGAACCTGCTGCTTTCCCGTATGCCTGCACCGCCGCAGAGCCCTTTTTTCCGTACAGGCAGTTCATTTCCCCGCTTCAGCGAAAAGGATATAGAGGGCAACAGGTATAAACTGAATGAACTGAAAGGAAAAGTGGTGGTGTTGAATTTCTGGTTTGTGGATTGTATGCCCTGCCGGAAAGAGATACCGGAACTGAATGAGCTTGTTGCCCGCTACCAGCACCGGTCCGATGTGGTATTCATTGCTTTTGCCCTGGACACGAAAGGGGCGATCGGGCGCTTCCTGAAACAGGTGCCTTTCAATTATCATATTGTATCCAATTCGATGGCGCTGGCACAACGTTACCGGATCAATTCCTATCCTACCAATGTGGTGCTTGACAGGGAGGGGAATGTGGCGTTTCATACCAATGGGTATTCGCCGGGTGTGGTCAGCTGGCTGGGGAAAGCGATCAACCAGGCGCTGAACGAAAAACCACTCTAAGTATATCTACCTGTTTTCACCCCGGTGATATTTGCGTATACTTTGTGTATAATACTTGCCCTCTGCTGCCGCCTATTTGCGATATTTGTTTAAACAAGTTGTTATGATCAAATTACAGGTAATCGGGCACCTGGGAAGGGATGCCCAGGTGAATAATGTGAACGGGAAGAATGTGATCAACTTTACTGTAGCACATTCAGAACGTTTCAAGGATGCACAGGGTAATCAGAAAGACCGTACGATATGGGTGGATTGTGCTTACTGGACAGACCGTACTGCCGTAGCCCCTTACCTGAAGAAAGGAACGCAGGTATATGCGGAGGGGCAGCCGGATGTGCGCACCTATACTACCCAGGATGGCCGCAACGGCGCATCGCTTACTCTGCGGGTGCTTAGTGTACAATTGCTGGGCAGCAGGAATGAAGGTGGGGATGGCGGCAATACTTACCAGTCAGGTCCGCCCGCTTACCAGCAGTCTTCCGGCCCTGCGCCTGTCAGCAGCCCGGCAGATATTACGGAACCTATGGATGACCTTCCTTTCTGATGAAGTAGTTACCATCTTCATAAATCCGCGCTTGGTTACTCGTGGTTACCTGGCTTCATACTTCTGAACCAGTGCTTCCAGTTCCTGCCTGTCCACAGCCCTGGCCTGGTTGTCGAGATTGATTACGTACAGGTAACCATCCGTTCCGGGCGTGGAAACAAAACTGTTCACGAGTTGCAGTTGTTCACTCTGCAGGATGCCGCCTGTGAAGATATTCCAGTTTTCCCTGGCACAAAGACAGCCCATAGTAGGTGTGAGGGGATAATAGGGCTTGTCCCTGAAATATTCCGGGTCAATGGTAGTGCCATGGGCAATGATCTCGGTGCGGCCGATATGTCCTGCAGCATATGCTTCCCGCATGGGGGAATACTCCCGCCAGGATGCAGGCAGTAATGCCAGGTAATTATCGAAGTCCGTTTGGGTAGCGTCATATTGGTCATGCCAGTAAACACTGTCTGCCTCTCCCGGCATCACCAGTTGTATATTGGGTGTGGGTCCGATCAGGTTATTATGGGATACAGCCGTTCCCTGTATACTGTAAATACCCTGTGGTGTACTTCCGTTGGTGATAAAATAGGGCAGGTTGGAACCGGAGCGTGCCAGTTGCCGGAAAACAAGTAAACGTCCTGTACTGTCCCGGGCAAAGCTTCCATTCTCCAGCTGAATGATGGCCAATCCCGGCCAGTCGCGGTTCATCGCTGGAAAGAATAGATGGTTTTCCGTGCTGCCTGTTGGTTGTACCTGAACAGGTCTGTAACAGCTGGCAGCTTCTGTTTACGAAGGCCGGTATGCTGCAGCAGGTAATAGTCCAGTTCTGCCAGTACGGGAATGGATGTGTAGCCGGGAAAGCTTTTTTGTAGTTGTTGCCTCAATTGTGCCGTTGCCTGCACCTGTTCATGGTCTGCACGGTACAGGTACATAGCCTGCATGGCAAAAAGCCTGGCATCAGTTTCTGTTGTTATGAGCCGGCGTATGGTGCCGGTAAATTCTGAAGGGTAAACGGCATATACTGCTTCTGTCAAAGCCCTTTTGGTGGAAATATCCAGTGTGTGATAGTTATTGAAAAGGGTAGTGAAGCCTTTCTCTATTTCCTGTGAGCGAAACAGGAACTGTGCAATGGCCCAGCAGGCTTCCCTGTAAGCATCTTCCGAGTTGCTGTCGAGCGGCTGCGCAAATGCCGCACGGATGGTCTGTTCCCGCATATTGCTGTCAAATGCAGTTCTCCGCTGGTACAGCACAAAATCAGAATGGATCTGTTCAGGGGAAAACTGTGCGATGCCATGCAAAGAGCTGCAGGTTAACAACAGGAAAAGGAATGATTTCATACGACAAAAATAATGATCGCGGATTACACAGATTTGAGAGCGATTACAATCCGCGATCCAATCCGTGCCATCCGTGATGTATCTTGCACTTCAAAACTATTTCTGTGCCTGTATTTTCTTACGACCGGTTATATGCGTTCACACATCAGGCGTTCCTCGCCATAGGCTGTTCTGAAAAAGATGCCGATACCGCTACTGCTGTTTTGCTTTCTGCCGACCTGCGCGGGATCGATAGTCATGGTGTGGCCAGGCTTATTGGTTATATACGCCTTTGGGAAACGGGGAGGATCAATGCTACCCCGGAGATAAAAATCGTTCATGAAACACCTTCTACCGCGGTGGTGGACGGGGATGCAGGTCTTGGCCTGGTAGTGGCGCCTTATGCCATGCAGGTTGCCATCAATAAAGCCGCCATCGCAGGTACGGGATGGGTAAGCGTGTGTAATTCCAATCATTTTGGCATTGCAGGCTGCCACGCCATGATGGCCCTGCAGCATGATATGATCGGTATGGCTATGACCAATGCCAGCGCACTGGTGGCACCTACTTTTTCCATAGAGCGTATGCTGGGTACCAACCCTATAGCAGTAGCCATACCTGCCGGAACGCAACCGCCATTTGTCGCCGACTTTGCGACAACCACCGCGGCCAACGGCAAACTCGAAATATTGCAGCGGAAAAATGAAGATGCTCCCCTGGGATGGGTGCAAGATAAGGAAGGTCATGATTCCACTGATGCTGGCATCCTCAAAAAGCAGGGCGCTTTACTCCCACTGGGGAGCGACAGGGAGCATGGAAGCCATAAAGGCTATGCGTTGGGCAGTATCGTGGATATTTTTTCTGCCGTACTCAGCGGGGGATCCTATGGTCCCTGGGCGCCGCCTTTTCCTGCCTATGTGCCCATGCCGGAAAATATGCCGGGCAAGGGCCTGGGCCATTTTTTCGGCGCCATGCGCATAGATGCTTTCAGGCCGGCAGATGAATTCAAGACCCATATGGATAACTGGATCTCACGTTTCCGGTCGGCACAGCCCGCACCCGGCCACGAAAAAGTACTGATCCCCGGCGACCCCGAGCGCGAAGCCGAAGCAGTGCGTAAGAGTGAAGGAATCCCGCTCCCCGACAGCGTGGTAGCCGATCTTACTGAAGTAGCGGGGAAACTGGCTCTTAGCCTTTAGCTGTTGGCTGTTAGCTTTTTGACTATGGACCATTGACTATGGACCATTGACTTTTTTTTACCTTTGCTTCCCATTATTAAAAATCGCAGGATATTATGAAAGTTATGAAGTTCGGCGGCACCAGTGTAGGAAAGCCGGAACGTATGCATGAAGTAGCACAGCTGATCACGAGGGATGATGAATCCAAGATCGTTGTGCTGAGCGCTTTAAGCGGCACTACCAATACCCTGGTGGAGATCAGCAATGCTTTATCTGCCGGCAACCGCACGGTCGCCAAGGAAAAGATAGATACGCTGGAAGCACATTACCGCAAATTCATCCTCGACCTGTTGAAGGAAGAAGATACACGCGCCAAAGCCAATGCGATCATCACCGAACATTTCGAATTCCTGAACATTATCCTGCGCATTTCTTTCAGTGAAGCATTGTATAAAGACATACTGGCGCAGGGCGAACTGATGAGCACCAAGATGTTCAGCGTATACCTCGAAGAAAAAGGCATAGCTCATATGCTGCTTCCCGCGCTGGAGTTTATGTCGATAGATATCCATGAAGAGCCGCAACTGCCTGTGATCAGGACAAGGCTGGGGCAATTACTCCAGCAGCATGCAGATAAGAAACTGTTCATCACACAGGGGTATATCTGCCGCAACGCAAAAGGGG
>DASVLZ010000161.1:0-4567 GCA_036384615.1 Sediminibacterium sp. | reverse complement strand
CTGCTTCTACCTGCAGGGAAAAAACGGCAATAGTGCATGCCAGCAATGGTAAAGCAATGAGCCTTCTGGCATAGCTATACCTTGTTTTTGTTGATGTGCTTAACATGATAAGTCTTCTTTTAATAGATGAATAAAAAAATGATTGACCTGGTTGTAAAAAATAATTCCCGTAATGGGCTTTCAGTAACATCCTGGCAAAACTTTCCGTATCACCGTTATCTATCGCGTGTTCATCTGCTATGAATTCATGGATGGTAAGCAGTTCTTTCTGTATGAACCAGAAAAAAGGATTCAGCCAGAAAACAATACAGGATAACTGCGAGAACAGGCAGTCTGCAGTATGTCGCTGGCGTATATGTGTAAGCTCGTGCCGGAATATCCTCTTGCCTTCTTCCGTTTCCAATGGGATAGATGTTTTCCAGAACAGGTTTTTCGAATAGGAAAAAGGGGCAAGGTCATCCTCTGTGGCAATGAAATCAAACCCATCCATCCTGGTAATTACTGAACTTCTTTTTAACCGGTAAATCTTAAGAATATTAACGACCAGCGCCAATAAAAGACCTATGACAATGCAGGCATAGCCGCTCAATAGCCAACCAGTCCAGTCGCGGCTGGGTCCGGCGGAAATGTTTTTGGAGTAAACGATATAGTTCAGCAGCCTGCCTGCCTGTGGGTTAACGGTTTTGCTGATCGTTATCCAGCTAAAGTTCAATAATGGAATAACCATACTCAGAACCAGGCTGCACAGCAGGTAAAACCGGTTGTAATAATGAAACCTTTTGTTCTTCAGTACCACCAGGTAGTATCCAAAAAAGATACCCGCAATCAGGATGGCTTTGAACAGGTATATGAAAATCGCCTGGCTACTCACGGGTTTTGTTTTTTAATTGTTTCAATAATAATTCCAGGTCTTTGACCGACATCCGTTTCCTGTCTACCAGGAAAGAGATTACATTGGGATATGAGCCTTTGAAAAATCTTTCCGTAAGACCTGCAATCCTCTGTTCTGTGTATTCTTCCCTGGATACCAGCGGCAGGTAGAAATTGTTCCTGTTGGGATTCCTGATGCCTACGAATTGTTTTTCAACCAGTATTTTCAAAAGTGTGGCAATGGTATTATGATGTGCTTTGGGTTCAGGCAGGTTTTCAATGATATCCTTTAAAAAACCACCCTCCTCAAGAGCCCATAAGGCGTGCATGATCTGCTCTTCAGCTTGAGTAAGCTTCTTCATTCTAACTAATTTATTAGTCTAAATTAAGACTATATATTTAGTTAGAAAAATATTTTTTTGGATAATAGTGGTTGCCACGCATACGGTACAGGGTCTTTATTTATCTTACTAAAGAGAAACCGGTGATACCGGTACCCCTTTATGGGAATATTCCTGTCGCTCATCCTGCCCGCCCTGCTCCTCCTGGCACCCATTATTTTCCAGGTAACGTATACCGTTTTGTATATCCTGCATAAAACGAAGCTATCTCCCGGACACAGCCTTGCACTGGCAATACTGGTGGGCGGCATCTGTCCGTTTATCGCCATGATCGTATGCATGTACGGCATCAGCTATGATATTCCTGCCGGTGAGCCTCATTGTGTTGCCGGCGTACAGGCGATTATACCTCTCGGGTTCGCCTTATTGCTGATAGTATGCCCCCTCGTTTATCTTTTCGGAAGCACGATACACAGTTTCCGGATACGGCGGAAGAATAAATAGCACTACAGTTTATTGTGGAGGTGCATCTTCCATCGCAGTATCTGCAGAAGTATTATCAGTATGTATGGTCGTCTCTGCCGGAGACGTTTTTACGGCTGCGGTTGGTTGCGATTGCATGAATGGCAATATGGCCGCTGCGATCAATGTTAACCAAAAGCCGATGCCAAAAATTTGTATGATATCTCCCAGGTCAGAACCGCGTACCGGCAGGCCGCTGTCATTCAGTTTATACAGGAAGGACGCGATAAGTACAATTAATGTAAGGATGGGAATCCTGAAAAGCAGTCCTTTTGAAACCGGGTAATTCTCTTCATTAAATGCGGCCCCGTAAATGATCAGGATACCGGTAATGGGGATCAGGAGGGTAACATACTTAAACCCCGGATTAATGAAACGTCCTGCTTCCCCGAAGATCATATCCCACGCGTTCAGGCTGACGAAAAATTGTAACCAGGGCATAAAGAATGCTGCGATCAGGATGGCTGCGAGAATAATAATCACGCTTTTGTTACTTGTTTGCATAACAACAGGTTTGATTGAAGACAGTTTGTCGAAAATATTGTGATTGCCTGCGCCTTCGCGCTACCATAATGGTTTCACCAAACCGGGGGGATGTATGGTTTGTATACCTAATGGTATGGAATAACAAAATATACAATCAAATTGAATTATGCAAGCCCGTCCTTCCTCTTTTGCGGATCCAAAGAGGTCATTTAATTTTAATTTTCATAACCTGGTTACAAATGAAAAAATTACTTCTCTGCCTGACCATTTCAGGAATATTCGCCGGGTGTGCGCCTAAACTCACTGCAGATAAACAGCAGGAACTGCAGCAACAATTGAAAGAGATGGTGGCTATTGACCAGGTGGCGGCCAATATACCCAAGGGTAAATACAAGGAGTATCCTCGGGAGCGATGGGAAAAATTCAAAGACAGCGTTTTTACAGCTGATAAAATATTTGCTGAAAATATCTTTCAGAAATACGGGTTCCCCGGTTTTGACAAGGTAGGAAAGGAGGGATCTTCCCATTTTTGGCTGCTCGTGCAACATTGTGATAAATACCCGGACTTTCAGAGAAAAGTACTGGCTGCCATGAAAATGCAGGTAAAAAAGAAAAATGCCAACCCGAATAACTATGCGTACCTGTATGACCGGGTTCAGGTAAACGCCGGGCAAAAGCAGTTATTCGGAACGCAGGTTACTTATGAGGTGGCAACAACCGGCAGGGCCATCCCCAAAATAGGCCTTATGGATTCAGCGAATATCGATAAGCTGCGCAAAGAATACCAGCTGGAGCCTTTAAAAGACTATCTGAATACCATGACCACCATGCATTTTGAGATGAACAAAGACCATTATCTGAAACAAGGGATCACAACACCGCAATTGTACCCTTAAGACTACTGTTTGTGCTTACTGCCGGATACAGCTATTTTTGCTCCCGAAAACAACATGTATGAAAAATATCCTCATGGTATTGGCGTTGGTACCGGTACTGGCTTATTCCCAAAGCAAGAGAAAGAAACGGCAGATGGAAGAAAAAGCCAATATCGAGCTGGTGAATAAACTGAAATCACATATCGGCTACCTGGCCGATGACCAGCTGGAAGGCAGAAGGGCCGGCAGCAAGGGCGAAGACCTGGCCCGCCAGTATATCATCAACCAATACCAGCAGATGCAGCTGGAACCCGCCGGGGAAAACGGCTATGTACAGGCATTCGAAATAAATGATGGCAAACATATTGATGACATAACCATATTGAAAGCAGACGGAAAAACGCTTTCGCTCATGGAAGACTATATACCACTCGCTTTCAGCGCCAACAAAAGCGTATCCGGCCGGCCGGCCATGGCGCTCAGCGAAACAGGACAGCCCTGGTTCAAAGACCTGAAAGAAGTGCTGGAAGAGAACAAGACCAACCCGCATTTTGATGTGGAGGAAGAGATCAAAAAAATAACAGACAAAGTAGCTTCCAAAGGCGCCACCGCTTTATTCCTGTACAACAGCTCCGACCTGGTGGATAATGTGCAGTTCAACAGGAAAGACAGGAGCGAAGCGGTGAAAATACCCGTACTGTTCCTCACTAAAAAAGGCTATACAAAATATTTTTCCGATGAGGCGGCTTCCATACCTGTGGAGCTGAACATACATTTTTCCGAGAGCAGGAGAACAGCGCACAATATCATCGGTTATATTAATAACCATGCCGCCAACACCGTGATCATTGGTGCACATTACGATCATCTCGGCTTTGGGGAAGATAAGAATGCGCTGGATACAGGCCATATTATCCATAACGGTGCAGATGATAATGCCAGCGGTACCGCGGCAGTGATTGAGCTGGCGCGTATGCTGAAGAAAAAAGGGCCCGCAGGCAATAACTATCTTATCATGAATTTTTCAGGAGAAGAAATGGGGCTGCTGGGCAGCAAGTACTGGCTGGACCACCCCACACACAACATTACTGCTAATTACATGATCAATTTTGATATGGTGGGCCGTTATGATACCGCACACAAACTTACCATCGGAGGCTTTGGCACTTCACCCGTATGGGCGGCCGTTCTTTCAGAAAAAAGCAACCTGCTCATAAAATTCGATACCACCGGCAGCGGTCCCAGCGATCATGCCGCTTTTTACAGGAAAGCCATTCCTGTACTGTTTCTCTTTACCGGCAGCCATCCCGATTACCACAAAGCCAGCGACGACTGGCAGAAGATCAATTATGATGCAGAAAAAGATATAGTGAAACTGGTATACCATATCATCGAAATCACGGACAGCAAAGGGAAACTGGCATTCACCAAAACAGCCGAACCCAAAACAGGAGAGGTTAAGAAGATGAAGGT
>DASVLZ010000160.1:0-4479 GCA_036384615.1 Sediminibacterium sp. | reverse complement strand
CACGAATGATACGGGAAAGAAATGACGGCCTACATCGAGCATCATACCGCGATAGGAAAAGCGCGGGGCATCCTGTATAGATACTTGCGGCACCTGCAGTTTTGCGGAAACCTGTACGGGCAGCAGTTGTATTACCGACTGCACCCCGTAAAAAACACCTTCCGCATCATCGCCGGTAATGGTAATGCCGCTGCCGGTTACTTCCAGCTGGTAAGCGCCTTTAATCTCGTTTTGTTTGCGGATATTTTTCAGCAGGATGGCATGTGAAGATGATTTTGCCATTCCTGTTCTTACAGGTATATTCAGCTGGTATATTTTGGTGAGATAGTCTTTCAGGAAAGCAGCCTGTTTACCCAGGGATGCATTCTCAATAACAATAACGGTTGACCTGTCAACGGTAAACGTTCCTTTTCCTACCGTCATATTTGCGGGCCGGGGAATTATCGACACCTGCGCCTGGAGGCATATGGCAGCAGTGAGGGTGATGAGTGTCAATAAGCATTTTTTCATGTATCATTATTTTAGGGCACTAAGATGTATAAAATCGGGGAAAAAAAAGCGGATACATGCAAACGGTTGTCCTTGTCCGGAATACCGCAGCAGTTTCTTAGCTTGCACAAAAGCAACCGATGATGCAACGAATATTCCTTTCCCTATGCATGTTTTTTTTGCTGCTGGCGCCCTGCCTGTCGCAGAATAAACAGGAAATGAAATGGTGGAATCCTTCAGAAGCAGGTTACACCACGATATCAGGCCGTGCCTGGCAACAAGGGCTGGCAGGCTTTTATGACCGGCTGCCTGCCGAAGCTGAAAAGAGCGTACGACGCGAAGTATGGGCCCTTTCACATAACAGCGCAGGTGAATACATCCGCTTCAGCACAGATGCCGACCGTATTACCGTGAGGTATACTGTAAAAGAACCCCTGAACAAGCCCCATATGCCTTCTACAGGAGTAAGCGGTGTAGACCTGTATATCCTGGATTCATCAGGCAACTGGCATTGGACGAAGGGCACTTATGCTTTCGGCGATACCATTGAATACAGGTTTGCCAATATTGATAAGAGCATACGGAAAAAAGAATACCGGTTGTACCTGCCTCTCTATAATACCATCGCTTCGTTAAGCATAGGCATACCCGGCGGCAACGGCTTTACTCCCATCGTTGCGGGCAATGAACCTGCGGTAGTGATATATGGCACTTCTATTGCACAGGGAGCCTGTGCCAGCCGTGCGGGGCTTGCCTGGACGAATATGCTGGGCAGGAGATTGCCTGTACCCGTTATTAACCTGGGATTTTCAGGTAACGGGCAACTGGAGCCTGCCCTGATCGGCCTGCTGGTGCAGACGAATGCAAAAGTATTTGTGCTGGATTGCATGCCCAACCTCTGGGACCGCAGGAAGTTCTCCGAAGATACCGTAGCGCAGAGGATCATTCATTCTGTACATACCTTGCGGCGTGAACGGCCCGACGTGCCGATACTGCTCACTGAACATTGCAGCGGGTTACCCGGCACCAATGCCGACAGTGGTATGCGCAGCCGTTATAAAGCTACCAGTGAGCTGCTGCGCAGGACCTTTACCAGCCTGCAGCGTGAAGGCGTTACCAATATTCACCTGCTGAAAGACAGCGATATCGGCTTCACCCTGGAAAGCTCCGTAGATGGAACCCATCCGAATGATATCGGCATGATGAAATATGCGGAAGCATATGAAAAGGCGTTATTGCCGTTATTGAAGGAGAAGAAAAATTGAACAGATGAGCAAGGAACAAGGAACAGATGAACAAGGATCGGAATTAATAACCATCCGACCCTTATTCATCTGTTCCTTGTTCATCTGTTCGATATTCCCATTTACCTTTGTGCCATACAACACACATGGAATACCCGCAGCAGTTTGAAGCCCTGTTTAACCATGCCACCATCGGCATCATTCTCTGTAACAAGCAGGCAGAGATCATCAATTTTAATGCGCAGGCGGAGCAGCAGTTCGGTTATCAGAAAGAGGAGATCATCGGTAAAAAGATAGAGATACTGCTGCCCAAACAATTCCGGCACAGCCATGTGGGTGACAGGAACGGGTTTTACGATGATCCTAAAAACCGCGTGATGGGACATGGCCGCGACCTGCGCGGGCAAAAAAAGAATGGGGAAGAATTCCCGGTGGAAGTGAGCCTGAGCCATTATCATTACCGGGGCGAAACCTTTGTGATCGCTTTTGTGATAGATATCACCATCCGCAAAAACAATGAGCTGGCCGTACTGGAGCACAGGGCAGAGCTGGAACAGATCACCCAGCAGATCAAACAGCTGAATACAGACCTGGAGCTGAAAGTGGAGAACAGGACCAAGATGCTCAGGGAAACGCTGGCGGAACTGGAGAAATCAAAAAAAGAAGTAACGGATGCCCTGCAGAAAGAAAAAGAGCTGAGCGACCTGAAAAGCAATTTCGTGACCATGGCCAGCCATGAGTTCCGCACACCGCTGAGCACCATACTCTCCTCCGCTTTTCTTTTATCCAAATACAATGGCCCTGGAGATGCAGACAAGCGTGACAAACATATCAGCCGTATCAAGGATGCGGTGAATGATATGAAAAGTATCCTAGAGGATTTTCTTTCGCTCGGCAAGCTGGAAGAAGGTTCTATTCATGCAAGGACGGAGTGGATCAATGCGGATGACCTGTCGGGCGATATCGGGAATATGCTGGAAGGCATGAAGCAGATCACCAGGAAAGGACAGCGGTTGCGTTTTACCTGGTCGGGACAAAACCCGGTGTATACAGATGCTTCCCTGCTCAAGAACATATTGATCAACCTGGTATCCAATGCCATCAAATTCTCCCCGGAGAACAGTGAGATCATCATCACTGCCGAGGAAAAAGAGGCGATGCTCGAGCTGAGGGTGAAGGACCAGGGCATAGGTATTTCAGCGGAAGACCAGGAACATTTGTTTGAACGTTTTTTCCGGGCCAAAAATGCACTGAATATACAGGGCACCGGCCTTGGCCTGCATATCGTATCCAAATACCTCGACCTGCTGAAGGGGCGTATCGTACTGCAAAGTATCGTGGACAAAGGAACCGAATTCATCATTCATTTACCTCAACCCGATTATGACAAAGATCCTGCTCATTGAAGACAATGATGATGTGAGGGAAAACACGGCGGAGATACTCGCGCTGTGCGGTTATGAAGTATTTACCGCCGCCAATGGCAAGGAAGGCGTGGAAACCGCCCTGCGCGAACTCCCTGACCTTGTGATCTGTGATATTATGATGCCGGTGCTGGATGGCTATGGCGTGCTGCACTCGCTGGGCAAGCATCCTGCAACAGCATCTGTTCCTTTTATTTTTCTGACAGCCAAATCGGAGCAGGCAGATTTCCGTAAGGGAATGGGTATGGGGGCTGATGATTATATCACAAAACCCTTTGATGGCACAGAGCTGTTGAATGCAGTGGAAGCCAGGCTCAAAAAAACCGCTTCCTTAAAACAGTTATACAGCCAGGACCGCAAGGGCGTGGATGATTTCCTGCACCAGGCAAAAGAAACGGCTCATGTGCCGCTCACATCGGATGAAAGGGAAGTGAATGGTTATAAAAAGAAACAGTTACTCTATCATGAAGGCCAGCGGCCTGTTGCGGTGTATTTTGTTGTGAGCGGAAAAGTGCTGGTAAGAAGGCGCAATGAAGACATGAAAGAGTTTGTAACAGATATACACACGCAGGGAGATTTTTTTGGTTATACAGCAGTATTTGAAGAAACCAATTACCGCGAATCGGCAGAGTTCCTCGAAGATTCCGAACTGATGCTGATACCCCGCAAGGATTTTCTGGAACTGGTGAATAACCATACACAGGTAGCCCGGCAATTTATCAAGCTGCTGGCAAGGGATGTTGACGAAAAAGAGCAGCGCCTGCTGAACCTGGCTTATAATTCGCTTCGTAAAAAAGTGGCCAATGGATTATTACAGGTGGCTGAAAAATTCGGGGACCCGGGTACAGTCATTGAGATCTCCCGCGAACACCTCGCCAATATTGTGGGTTCCGCCACCGAATCGCTTATCCGCACCCTCAGCGATTTCAAATCTGAAAAACTGATCGACATCAAAGGCAGCCGCATCGTGATCCTGGAAGCGGGGAAGCTGAAGAACCTGATCGGGTGAGGAACAGATGAACAGATGAGCAGGGAACTGAGGAACAAGGATCGGACAGAATTGCTCATTTTCTGATTATCGTCTGCTCCTTACATGATTAAAGTCATTTTTTGCTTTTGCCGCAGATGTCAATTTTGTAGCCACGGAAAATATTTCAACAACCGTTCAGGCTATTATGATGTTGAGAATTGATGGCAATACGAGGCTCAGGGATATCCAGGCGGCATTTGCGGAGAGGTTCCGGTTCCTGAAACTGGAGTTTTTCAGGCAGCCGCATAAGCCCAGGCAACCTTCCCACTCACGCGACCTCCGGTCTGTGAAC
>DASVLZ010000159.1:0-8018 GCA_036384615.1 Sediminibacterium sp. | reverse complement strand
TCCACCGTTTTAGATCCTGTATACCGGATATATTTATTGGCCATCCGCAACACTTTACGCAATGTTTTCTTGGCGAGGTATACCGCGGATGAAAGCCCCTCAAACGATTCATCCATCATTTCCTTCACGCTATGGATATATGCTTCCTCATCGTGAGATTCAAACAGCAGGTAGGTAAGCAACTCTTTGTTCTCCTTCTTGAACCTGGCAAGCCGCAGGCAAAGCTCCAGCAGGCGGGCCTGCGGCACTGATTGCAGCTCTTGTTTCAGTTCATGTATGGTGGCGGTTCGCATGATCGCAAGGTAAGTGTTAATTACAGCCGGCTGAGGCTGCAGCTGTTTTCAGAAAAGAACATTGCTTATATTCATCTTCCTAAAAAATACTGCCATGCCTGTATCCCGAAGGTCATTTATCCGCAAAGCTTCCATATTGGCCGCGGGCAGCGGCCTGGTATCGCACCGTTTATTTGCCGCCGCGGGCAATACACATATTACCGGCATACAATTGTATACCGTGCGCAGTGATATGGGCAAAGACCCGGCCGGTACGCTCAAAGCCATTGCCGGTATGGGTTACCGCTACGTGGAGCACGCCAATTACATTAACCGGAAGTTCTATGGATATCCTGCGCAGGATTTCAAAAAACTGTTGAACGATCTTGGCCTGAGGATGCTGAGCGGACATACAGTAATGCAGCGTGCACATTGGGATGAAGGCAAAAACGATTTTACCGATGCCTGGAAATACACCGTGGAAGATGCAGCCACAGTGGGCCAGGAACTGGTGATCAGTCCCTCGCTGGAGAAAAGCATGCGCAAGACCTATGATGATATGATGCGCTATATGGATGTGTTCAATAAAAGCGGCGAGCTGTGTAAAAGATCCGATATGCGCTTCGGCTATCACAACCACAATTTCGAGTTCATGGAAAAACTGAACGGAAAGCTGTTGTATGATATTATCCTGGACAGCACAGACCCTTCGCTGGTAGCACAGCAGCTCGATATCGGAAATCTTTACGGCACCGGCGCCAACGCCCTCGAGATCGTTAAGAAACATCCCGGCCGTTTTGTTTCACTGCATGTAAAAGATGAAATAGTTTCTGCCGGAAACGGGGAAATGGGCAAAGGCTATGAAAGCACTGTTCTCGGCAAAGGTGTTGCCAATACAAAAGCCATTACCGATGAAGCCCGGAAACAGGGTACCAGGCATTTTATCGTGGAACAGGAATCTTACCAGGATAAAACACCATTAGATGCTGCGAGGGAAGACCTGGCAGTGATGAAAAGCTGGGGATATTAACAATAAACATTTCTTCATGTTCCGGCACCGCGGCAAAACAAGAACCTTAAGCCATAACCTCCAGATCGCCTCTCTTTTATCATTCATAGCTGGGATCGTAAACGTGGTAGGGTTTTTATCCGTACAAAGGCTTACCACCAATGTTACAGGGCATTTCGCCTACCTGATGGAAGAGTTTCTGCGGTTCAGTTTCTGGAAAGGGCTGGTGTATTTCCTCTATATCCTGTTCTTTCTTTTCGGCGCCTTCTGCGCCAGCCTGGTTACGGAACTGGTATCGAGGAAAAGTGAACGTTATATGTATGTAGCTCCCGTGATCATGGAATGCCTGATCCTTTTTACCATAGGCTATGTTGGTGCAGACTGGTCGGTAACACATCCCGATACCATCGCCTTCAGCCTGTTGTTTGCCATGGGATTGCAGAATTCGCTGGTAACAAGCATTTCCAGTTCCAACGTAAGAACCACACATTTAACCGGCCTGTTCACCGACCTGGGTATTGAGTTATCGCAGTTGTTCATCTATAAATCCCCTGAACAGAAAAAAATATTGTTATCCTCTATCCGGCTTCATATCACCATCATTACTTTCTTTTTTACGGGAGGCATTGTTGGCGGCTTTGCCTTTGACAGGATCGGTATGATGGTATTGATGATATCCGCCTTTCTCCTGTTGCTGGGGCTGATCTATGACGGTATCAGGTTCAAGGTAATACAGTTTCACAGGAAACGTACGCACAGGTAATCTGCAGAATTGCCGGCGGCAATCCCTATCCTTCCCGGTAAATGATCCCGGGTAGTTTTATAAATTTTTTCAGTTCTTCCCGTTCCTGTTTTTCCAGGCTGTGGGTATCATATTTCGCTTTCAGGAACAATACGCGTTTATGTTGCGGGTATTTCTGTAATACGGCATCGATCATCCTGCCCGCTTCCGCATCTTTTTCATAAACCGGCGTTACCGTTACCGGCTCGGTGGACTTATAGCGAGTGGGCATTTTCAGGATGATGGCCTCGAGGGTGCCCAGCCAGCTGTCGGGAATGGTCTTCGCTTTCTGCGCTTTCTGGTATAACCCCTGCAGCTGCTTTTTGCTCAGGCTGCCCCTTTCTTCATACTGGTGCATGAGGCTCAGGATGAACAATGCATCCGGATTGTATGCATACATGGCATCCAGTATTTTTCCGATAATGTCTATGCCGGGTTTTTTCTTGTACATGGGCGACTGAAATTACAACGGTTGTCGTGAATACTGTTACAATGCCTTTATAGAGCCATCATGAAATCGCTGCGGATCCCGTTGTGGTCTATTTTCCCCGCAATGGGCAAGTTCATGGACAATCCTGTTTTTTTCTCTCTATACATTCCTGCCCCAAATCCGGCTGGCATGGTATTGGGAAGATATAGGTTGTAACAGAATGGTGATTCTCTCTTCACAATCCACTGAACTTTCTTAACAGGATACTTCAGGGAAAACGTAAAGGGATAAGCATTCTAACAAAAGGTGTATTCCTGAGGGAGTACACCTTTCTTTTTCCGTGCAGTATTTTTATGACCGCAAACTTTAGTCCCATGAATGCTTTTCAGCAGCTGATCGCTTCCGGAAAACCTGTGCTGGTGGATTTCACCGCTACCTGGTGCGGGCCCTGCAAAATGATGGCGCCTGTGCTGGAACAGGTAAAACATACGCTGGGCAACAGGATCACCATCATCAAGATAGATATTGATAAAAGCCCGCAAACAGCCAGCTCTTTCCAGATACAGGGCGTGCCCACGCTGCTGCTATTCAGGGATGGTCTTGTACAATGGCGGCAGAGCGGGGTTATGAGCGCTCCGCAGCTTACGGGTATACTAAACCAATACCTTCCTGCAGTGTAAGACCATACCTGTTCAGGAAACGGTTTCCGTTACCTGCTGCGATTTCATTTTTGCATACAATGCATGCACATAGGTTTCATCAACACCGAGGTAGCCGGCCAGGTATTTTGCCGGTACGCGGTCAACCAGGCTTGGGCATTGCTTTTCAAGATAGCGGTAGCTGTCCGCCGCCCGCCTGTAGCGCAATGCTTTTGACTGGCGGATCGCTTTCACATAATAGTTTTCCGTAAGCCGCCTGGCATAGTAGTTAAACTCGGGGAAACTGGTATATACTTCTTCCAATGCTTCTGCCGAAATAGCGGCCACAGTAGTATGTTCCAGCGCCCGCATATATTCATCTGCAGGCGCATGGCTGAAAAAACTTTCGGGTATGGCCGTATCGCCTTCCATCAAAAAACAGTTCCCGATTCCCTTTCCCTGTATTTCGGGAGCGGGGGAGGGTTCGCAGGATATCTGCACAAGACCGCGGGCAATGAAAAGCAGGTTGCAGCAGGTTTCCCCGTTGCGCAGCAGGTATTCGCCCGGCTGGTATTCTTTCGATTCAAAAAATGCGGAGAGATAAGCTGCCAGTGGCGGCGATAAAGGACTGATCTCATGAAGCAATTGCATGGCACACTGTACCGGGTGGGACGGCCTGATCATGGTATTGGATTTCTGGCATAGTCCCGAAAATTATGCCAAAACAATCCCCGTGCTGCATTTGGGTGTTTTTCTCTTTCTGCATGCCGTTAAAAAAAACAGTGTATAGAGATGAATGCGACAGGGCAAACATAGTATCCCCACATAAGAGCAATACTGCTCATATTTTAATCCGTTATCTTCTAAAGACCTGTTTTGATCACGGCTTTTTCTCCCGCCGTTAATTCATATTCTTCCGTTGGAAGACTGGCATGTTTTATCTGCAGCAGGTAGTTATCTCCTTTTTTAATAACCCGGATATCCTTGCCGCTTTTTTTGGATATCTCAGAGCCCTGCAATATCACGTTCTCATCCGATACCGGTTCCTTGCCCGGCGATGCGGAGGCATGGGGCAGTAATATATCCTGTTCTTTGGGCAGTCCCTTGGTCAATGCCAGCGACATGGCAGCTATCAGCAGCAGGGCCATGATCAATACACGTTTCATAGTATTCATATGCGTGGTAGAGTAGAGCATTTTCTAATTCTGCAATTGTAGCGGTTTCACTACACAAAGCTGCTGATTGTTACAGGTAAATACAACGGTATTTTTCCCGTTTTTTCAGCGCTGAAACCGGAAAACGCATGACTACATTCTGCTATATATCTCTTTGTAAGAACATTATTGCGATGATTATCAATCATATATGTTTTTCCTGAATAGATGCCAATAAACGTCCATCCAAAAACAACAGGCCGTTTTCAAAAAGATAAAAAGATAGATTTGCTACTATTTAAATTCCATCACATGAAAAAGATAGCTGCCTCCTGCTTTTTGTTCTTTATTTTCTTTTCTGCGTTTGCCCAGCGTGATATTTCGACCCTTGAAGGAAGATGGGACATTACGCTTGTAAAAGATGGTAAGGAATTGCCCTCCTGGCTGGAAGTTTCGCACTCGGGCAACAGCACCCTGGTAGGCCGTTTCGTATACGCTTTCGGAAGCGCGAGACCGGTTTCGCATATCAAACCCGTGAATGGAAAATATAGTTTTTCCATACCCGTGCAATGGGAACCCGCAGGGCAGGATATGGAATTTACCTTCACACATACGGGCGACAGGCTTACCGGTACGATGGTATACAGCGATGGAAAAAAATATGACTGGACCGCCGTGCGCGCACCTTCGCTGCAGAGTAAAGGAGAGCCGGTTTGGGGCGCACCCATTACACTCTTCAACGGAAAGAACCTGGACGGATGGCATGCCACCGGACCCAAAAACCAATGGCTCGCCGAGAACGGCGTGTTGCGCAGCCCGAGATCCGGTGCCAACCTGGTAACAGACCGTACGTTTACCGACTTTACCCTGCATATCGAATTCCGCTATCCCAAAGGCAGCAACAGCGGCGTATACTTAAGGGGCAGGTATGAAGTGCAGGTAGAAGACAGCAAAGGCGAAGAACCGCTTGTTGACAGGTTCAGCGCCATCTATGGTTTTCTTGCACCGAATGAAATGGCGGCCAAAAGCGCAGGAGAGTGGCAATCGTACGATATCTCGCTCGTAGGCCGTTTGGTAACCGTTGTAGCCAATGGCAAAAAAGTGATCTGCGAACAGATCATTCCCGGTATCACCGGCGGCGCTATAGACAGCAGGGAAGGTGAACCCGGTCCCATTCTTATACAGGGAGATCATGGCCCGGTGGAATACAGGAATATTGTGATTACGCCAGTCAAATAGTTTGTAACCCTGGTCCGTTTTATTGCCTGTGCATTTACTTCTGCATATCAAATCCCTGTTCTTCCTTATTTTGCCGTTTTAGAGGCATATGAAAGAACATACCCAGGCCAGCCTGCAGCAGCTGGCAATACATTATACAGGTAATAAAACCAATGGCGAATCCCTTATATTGGCCAATGAGCCAATGGCGCTTCCGGATATGCGTTACAGGGAATTGCTGCTCGGGTTCTGCCTGGATTCATTCGGGTCCTCTTCCTATTATTCTTTTACTTCCACCACGGGTGATGTGAGTCTTAACCCGGCGTTCCAGTTCATAAAAGCGATATTTGATAACAGCGACAGCTTTTTTGAGAACAGCCGCAACCTGGCCACGCACCTGTACGAGGTATCGGTACATCCGCAAATCAAGCCCGGCGATCTGTTCATCGTGTATATCTCATCCATCGAAATCGATGGCAGAGTAACAGACGCCATCGGCATATACAAGTCGGAAAACCGGCAGCCATTCCTGAAAGTATCAGCTGCCGAAGGAAAATTCTCTTTGAAATTTGATGACGGCATCAGCCTCGAAAAAGTAGATAAGGGTTGCCTGATCTTTAATACCGATGAAAAGAAAGGGTATAAGATTATGTCGGTAGATAAAGTCAGCCGGAACAACAACGCACAATACTGGAATGATCTTTTCCTGATGCTGAAGCCTGCTGATACAGGTTTTAACCATACAAGCGAAGTGATGTCGCTCGCGAAAGATTTTATTACGAAAGCCTACCCGCGCGAGTTCGATGTTTCCAAAACAGACCAGATAGATCTGCTTAACCGGTCTGTTTCCTATTTCAAAACGCACGACACTTACGAGAAGAAAAGTTTTGAGGAAGAAGTACTGTTCCATCCTGAAATGATCGAATCATTCCGGAACTTCAACGACCAGTACAGTACAAAGAACGAAGTGGATATTGCCGACCATTTTTCCATATCCACGCCTGCTGTGAACAAGCATGCGCGCATATTCAAAAGCGTATTGAAGCTCGACAGGAACTTCCACATTTATATACACGGCGACCGTGACCTGATTGAAAAAGGTACCGACAGCAACGGAAGAAAATATTACAAGATCTATTACGAAGAAGAAAACTGATCATTCACCTGAGCGATTTTTTCTTTTAATACAATATCTCTTCTCCGGGTTCGTCTGATCAGGAAAATGAATGATATGAGGTATTTTTTCAACTCCCTGTTGCGATACATACAGGGTAAATTTACCGGGAAGCTCTTCCCCGATGAGTTCGTTCTCTGATACTAATGAAGAGAAACATTTCTCAAAACAACAGGGCGGGTTCATTCCCATCAATGTACTTTCACACGGGAAAGCTCTTTGAAGAAGCTAATCAGGTCCTGTTCTTTTCCGAAATCGATATTGTTGACATGCAGCTGGCTTTTTTCTTCATCAGATAATTTCAGCGAAGAAGCCATGCGCTGCCAGTCTGATTTTACAGGGATGAGCTTTTCCTGCTGTTTATTGTAGAAGAAAACTGCCGTTTCAATATAAAATGCTTTTCTTCCCTGCTGCACAGGAAGGCCGTTATGGATAGGCTTTACCGTTTTGCGGTTCAGCTTCAGTAATTCCCAGCCATCGCTGTCGGCAAGCACTTCATAGTACAGCGTACCTGTTGCTTTACCGAACATTTCGGCGTTCACAAATGTGCACGTCTGTGTTTTTTGTCCATCGGGTATTAGCAGGGTAAACTGGCGTATGGGTCCGGCTGCCTCAAGCGAGTCTTTTCCGTCAGAGAAGAACACCGTCTGGTTGTATATATTGTATTTGAGTTTGAAATTGGAAAACATTTTGCCATCCCCGGCGGTAACTGTTCCGTTGTTCCAACCATAATACAGGAAGGGAAAGCCCAGCACTTCATCCCCATCGATCAGGTAGCTTTCATCGCTCACGCTGAGTACGGTACGGTCGTACAGCATATTAATGCTGTTGCTGAGGGGGTTTGCAATGGGCAATGTTTGTGCATGCAACTGCTGCGCCATGCAAAACCATGCGCAAACCGCAGCCGCCACAAGGGTATCCTTTTTCTTTTGCATGAGCTTTTCGTTAAGTGTCTTCTTAAAGATACCGAAAAGCATCATCCGCTGCCAACACTACTTTACCGGGCAGATCCAGAACGAATAGGCATGGTTGGCAAAAGGTATCCGGTATTGTTTCAATGGCCAGGCGCCCCAGCTATCCATACCCTGTAAACCCGTTTGCTGCAGGTCTGCATGCAGGTATATCTCATTGCGAGGCACCAGCTCTCCCGAATGGTATTGCTTCTTATTCATTTCCGGATCCAGGTCGTCCTGGCTGTACGGCAATGCGGATATATTCAGCAGGCTGTCGCTGGCAACAATGCGCAGCCCTTTGCCTTTGTCATTGGTGAAACTTACCCAGCGTACATCCGTTTTATTGCCGCTTTCCTGCGGGCGGGCATATGGAAAATATTGTTCGCTCA
>DASVLZ010000158.1:0-2222 GCA_036384615.1 Sediminibacterium sp. | reverse complement strand
ATGCCATAGTGGTGGTACGCACTTTCCGCTACCGCACACCCGGCATCTCCTATGATTTCCTGAAAAAATATCCGCGCCTTGTATTCCTCGGTATGCCTGATGAGTATGAGGATATGAAACAGCATATACCGCAGCTGGAATACCGCCCCGTGCGCAATTTTCTCGAAATGGCACAGGTGATCGCGGGCTGCCGGTTGTATGTAGGCAACCAGTCGCTGCCATCCGCCATTGCGGAAGCGGTAAAAGCCACACGGGTAATAGAACTGTTCTTCCGCGTGCCCACCACCGTGGTGGAAGGCCCGGAGGGATACGATTTTGTTTACCAGCCGCAGTTTGAAAAGATCGTTACTGAACTGATGGAGCAACCCGTTCCGTCAAAACCATAAACTTATGCGCAAACAGATACGGAAATTCCTGAATGTTTTTGGCTACGATGTGGTCAAAGTGAACGTGCACAGCGATAAAAAAGCCGGAAAGACCAGTACGGTCATGGTAGGCAACTACCCTATCGATATGCCCGGCAATAACTGGCTGATCAGCGCTTATAAATACCAGCCGGATAATAACAGCCAGCTCGGCCGCCTGGCAAAAGTGATCGCAGGAAAATATCCCGGCCATACCGTGATCGATATAGGCGCCAATGTGGGCGATACCATTGCCGTATTGAAGACCGCCATCGACCTGCCGGTAATAGGTATAGAGGGCGACCCCATTTCCTGCCGTTTCCTCGAAAAGAATGTAAAACAGTTCAGCAATATCACGCTGATCAGGGAATACCTTGGCGAGAAAAAACAGACCCTGCAGGTGACCATGGGCAAGGATGGCTGGAACAATACCCTGCTGCCCGCCGAACAGGGCCAGGGAAAAGAAGTACAGCTGCAGACATTGGATGAAGTGCTGCAAGGGCACCAACTGCACAATCGCATATTAAAATTATTAAAGATCGATACCGAAGGATTTGACACGATCATTCTCCGCGGCGCATTCGACCTGCTGCGGCAACAGCAGCCCGTACTGTATTTTGAGTACAACAAAAGCAATATGCAGGCTATTGGCGAAGACGGCCTCTCCACACTCTTCTCATTACAGCAATACGGTTACCGCACCCTTGTGATCTTCGACAACAAAGGCAGGTACCTGCTTTCTGCGCCATTAACAGATAAAGCCCTGATCACAGACCTGCATCACTACCCCGATGAAGACAAAAGCCAGGTAGCTTATTTTGATGTATGCCTCTTCCACGAAAATGACCAGGAACTGGCGGCGAGGTTTATTGAGGGGGAGAGGGGATTGGGAGATTTTGGAATTGGAAAATTGGGAAATTGAGAGGATGGCAGATTTCAGATTGCAGATGGCAGATGGCAGATTGGGTATCTGTTAACCGGGCAACTAATCAACATATCAACCAGTCAACTTATCAACTTACTCCATGAATCGTCTCAAAGATCTTATCTATTCATTCATCGGCCTGCTGGCGGGGCGGGGTGGCGGAAGAAGAAGGCAGGGCGGGGATGAGAGAACCCTGATCGTGCGGGTGGATGAGATCGGGGATTATATGCTGTGGCGGCCGTTCCTGGCAGAGATGGCGGCGCATGCGAGACAACAGGGAACTGTGCATTTCTGCGGAAACCGCAGCTGGAAGAACCTATTCGATACACTGGACCAGGAGCAGGTTGATGAAACATACTGGCTCGACAAGATCCGGTTCAAGAAAGACATGGTGTATCGTTACCGTTTTCTCAGGTCTGTATACAGGCAGGGATATACCACTGTGATCAATCCCAGTTTTTCGAGGGACAAGCGATATGATGATGCCATTACGGCAGCGGCAAAAGCTCCTGTAACATGGGGTATGGTTGCCAATACCGAAGCCATGCGCGCTTATGAATACGGCTATGACAAAGCAGTATACACACACCTGTTCAATCATACAGCAAAACCGGTCTTTGAATTTTACCGTAACAGGCTGTTCAGTGAATTTGTTACAGGCCGCAGATCGGAAATCATGAACACGAGGATCGATACCGATATCCTGCCGCCTGCAAAACAACAGCTTCCCGAAAACTATTTCATCGTATTTCCGGGCTCAAGAAGTGCGACGCGCATATGGCCTGCTGAAAATTTTGCGGCGGTGAGCAGGTACCTGAGCAGCAGGTATGGCGCTACGCCTGTTATATGCGGTGCGGGGTCTGATAAAGCATATGCCGCACAGTTCGTCCTGC
>DASVLZ010000157.1:0-2486 GCA_036384615.1 Sediminibacterium sp. | reverse complement strand
ATGGCTCCATGATGAACCGTTCCGGTTCGGTAGATGCGCCTATTGCAGAGCATCCGGGCAAAGCGGGGAAAATGATGACCCATGCCAGGGGTAAAGCCTCTCTTACAGAATATGAAGTGCTGGAAACCTTCCGCCTGTTCTCCTGGGTAAAGTTCAGGATACATACCGGCCGTACTCACCAGATACGGGTGCATATGCAGCATATCGGGCATCCCATTGTATGCGATGGATTGTATGGCGACCCCAAACCCCTGCTTCTTTCTTCCCTGAAAAAGAATTTCAAATTATCCAAAAACACAGAAGAAGAGCGGCCCATACTGCACCGGCTGGCCCTTCATTCCCATGAACTGATCTTCTCTCTCAACGGCGAAACTTTTCATATTACTGCCGGGCCTCCGAAAGATTTGCGTGCTGTGCTGCAGCAGTTGAGGAAGCTGTAGAACAGATGAGCAAGGAACAAGGAACAGATGAACAAGGATCGGAGGCCTATCTTTCCGATCCTTGTTCATCTGTTCCTTGTTCCTTGCTCAATATTCAAAAGGATTATTTATTGGGCTGCGGTGTATACCTCAGATACGGTTTTACAACTTCCACACCTTTAGGGAATTTTTTGGCGGCGTCTTCGGTGCTTATTGCTGTTGATATGATCACATCCTGTCCTTCTTCCCAGTTGGCGGGAGTAGCCACGCTGTAATTGGAAGTAAGCTGGAGTGAATCCACTACACGCAGCACCTCGTTAAAGTTACGGCCCGTGGAAGCGGGATAGGTGATCGTCAGTTTCACTTTCCTGTCGGGCCCGATCACAAACAATGAGCGCACGGTAAATGATTCGGATGCATTGGGGTGGATCATGCCATATGCATTGGCCACGGTTTTATCAGGGTCAGCAATGATGGGGAAGCCTACTGTTACATTCTGGGTTTCATTGATATCATTTACCCAGCCTTTGTGTTTATCGAGAGGGTCAACACTCAATGCCAGTACTTTCACATTACGTTTTGCAAACTCATCCTGCAGCAATGCCGTTTTACCCAGCTCCGTGGTGCAAACAGGTGTATAATCGGCAGGATGCGAGAACAGGATACCCCATCCATCACCTAAATACTCATAGAAATCAATGTCGCCCGCGGTCGTCCGGGCCTGGAAATTGGGAGCAATGTCCCCTAAACGTAAGCTCATATTATTTGGTTTTGGAGATAAAGGTATATATTTCCTACCAAACAAGTGGACTTTTGTTTAGCCTGTCCCGTCACTCATTCTTCCTGATCGTTCTCGCTTTCTGTAAAGAGGTCTTTCCGTATTTGCTCTTTACATCATCGATGGCTTTATACAGGTTGTTTTTGCGGGTTACATCATCAAAAAGGCTACCCTGTACGGCATGGTTGGTAAGTTCGCTGAGACGCACACCGAGCAGGCGCACCGGCTGTCCTTTGCGGTAGAGTTTGTGAAACAGGTCGATAGCCACAGGTATGAGCTCATCATCCCGCATAGTATAGTCGATTGTTGTTTGTCGCGATGTGGTCTCGAAATCGGGGTACCGTATCTTCACCGCAATACACCCGGTAAGTTTCTCATCCTGCCGCAGTTCATACGCGATCTTTTCCGTAAGGCGTACGATCTCGCTCAGCAGGAATGATTCATCAGCAGTATTCTCTTCAAAAGTATTCTCGCTCGAAATGGATTTGGCCTCATAATAAGCGTGCACTTCGCCATGGTGAATGCCATGTGATTTCTGCCAGAGATCCGCTCCCCATTTGCCCAGCTTTTTTTCCAGCAGTTCCACAGGTGTCAGGCTCAGGTCTCGTATGGTGTGTATGCCCATAGCCTGCAGTGTTTTGTGCATTTGCTCTCCCACACCGGGAAATTTGTTTACAGGAAGGGGCGCCAGGAAATCTTTTTCTTTGCCGGGCTGCACAAACAGGTATCCATTGGGTTTTGCTTCATCTGTGGCGATCTTGGCTACCATTTTATTGGCAGCCAGCCCGAATGAAATAGGCAGTTGTGTTTTGTCTATGATCTCGGCACGCAGGTCTCTCGTCCATTGATAAGGATCAAAGAATTTGTCCATACCGGTAAGGTCAATGTAAAATTCATCGATAGATGCTTTCTCGAACAAAGGCGCTTTGGCCGCGATGATATCTGTTACCCATCGTGAATAATAGGTATACTGCCCGCGCGATCCTCTTACCAGTATTGCATGCGGGCAAAGCTTCATTGCGGTCTTCATCGGCATGGCACTATGCACCCCGAATTTCCGCGCCTCATAACTGCAGGAAGTTACCACGCCCCTCTCAGGAGACCCTCCCACGATCACGGCCTTGCCGCGCAGCGCAGGGTTATGCAGTATCTCCACGCTGACGAAAAAAGAGTCGAGATCAAAATGGGCGATATAGCGTTGAGGATCAGACATCGGGATGCGTGATTATTCAACTTACCAACTTATTTCCATGGACACGGTATTGGCCGGCCGGTTTTTTGCGGTGAGC
>DASVLZ010000156.1:0-3302 GCA_036384615.1 Sediminibacterium sp. | reverse complement strand
GCACGTAGCCAGCATTTGCTGCGGGCCGGGCATTTTGTAGCCGATGTATTGTTTTATAACGGAGATATTGCGCCCAATCTTGTAGCACAGAAACATATACCTGCTGCATTGGGTAAGGGATATGACTATGATGTGTGCAATGCAGAGGTATTGCTGGATCGGGTTCGTGTGCGTGATGACAGACTGGTATTGCCGGATGGCATGCAATACAGGGTACTGGTATTGCCGGAGAGCACCCGTATGCCGGTGGTTATTCTGAAAAAGATAAAAGCGCTTTTAGAACAGGGCGCATGGGTGATGGGGGCACCACCGCAAACGGATTCCGGGCTGACCAATTATCCGCAATGCGATGCCGAGATCCGGCAACTGGCCAAAATGATCTGGAAGGAGCCTGTTACGGATAAGGGAATTGTTGTTGGCAGGGGACGCCTGTTCTATCCCGGGTCGATACGCACGGTATTGGAAAGTATTCGTTGCGTGCCCGATTTTGAAGTCACCAATAGCAGTGCCTGGATCGACTTTATTCACCGCACTACGGAAGCCGCCGAGATCTATTTCATTACCAACCGAAAGAAGGAACAGGTTCGTACAGAATGCCTGTTCCGTGTAAGCGGCCGCCAGCCGGAGCTCTGGGATCCTGTTTCAGGTAAACGGTGGATACCCCGGTATCGGCAGGAGCAGGGACGCACTCAAATGATGCTGAACCTGGATGTATTCCAGTCCCTGTTCATCGTGTTTCCCAAGGTGAAAACAAAAGGCCTGTCAGGAGCCGCATCAGATACCTGGCAGCAAGAACGTGCGTTTCGTAAGGTGCAGGAGCTTACAGGCTCCTGGGAATTGCAGTTTGATCCCCGATGGGGCGGACCGGCAACGATCCGTTTTGCAGCCTTACAGGACTGGAGCCTGCATCCGGATCCTGGTATCCGGTATTATTCCGGAAAGGCCGTATATCGCAAACAATTTTCTTTTAGCGATGCAGTGTCTTCGGGCCCTTTATTTCTGGAGCTGGGGGTTGTAAAAAATATCTGCAGGGTATGGCTCAACGGAGCGGACCTGGGAATTGTGTGGACAGCACCCTGGCGGCTGGAAGTAACGGGGAAATTAAAGCATGGAGTCAATGATATCCGCATTGAAGTGATCAATCTCTGGCCCAACCGGCTGATCGGCGATGCGGCGTTGCCTCCGGAACAAAGAAGAACAAATACCAATATCACATTTAAAAAGGAAGATCCGCTTCTGCCCTCGGGTTTACTGGGGCCGGTTTGCCTGATGACCGTTGGCCCGTAACCAGATGAGGAGCAGCTTAACCGGCACCTCCTCCCAGCGCTTTATAGAGCTGTATTAATGCATGTGCCTGGTCGCGTTCAGCTTTAATCAGATCCATATCTGCATTAATCTTACTTTTTTGCGCAGCAATGATCTCCAGGTACGAGGCATAAGCGGTAAGATACAGGTCGTTGGAAACTTCAACTCCTTTGTTAAGGGCATATACCTCTTTATTTTTTTCGTGTATTATTTTTTCATTGTTATCAATATAGCTCAGCAGTGTTTTAACTTCCTGAAATGCCTTATAAATTGTTTTCTGATAGGTCAGAAAAGCGATTTTCTGTTCGGTACTGGCAATGTTGAACTGCGCGGTTAATTGCCTTTTCTGGAAAACGGGTGCGGTAAGCCCTGCGATCAGCCCCGAGGCAAGTGAGGCAGGGTGCAGGAATTTAACAGCATTGAATGATTGCAATCCTGCTGTGGCCGATAAGTTGACAGCCGGGAAAAAAGCGGCGCGGGCAGCACGGGCATCTGCGTGGCTGGCCTGTAATTCATGGTAGGCAGCCCTGATGTCTGGCCGGTATTGCAGCAACTGCCGGGGATGTCCCTGGTGTGCGAGATAACGCAGTGAACGGATATCCATCGATCCGCTGCGGAGTATAGTGCCTGTATAAGCACCGGTAAGTTCCAGCAGTTGATTCTCAGTGGCGGTAATTTGCTGCTGCACTCCATAGCGGGTTGCTTTTGTATTGGACAGCTGGGCATCAAACTGCTGTACGGCCAGCTCTGTTGCGCGTCCTACTTCTTTATGGATCTTAATAATTTCAAGCGCTTTTTTCTGAAGCGCGATATTCTTATCCAGGATGGCGGTTTCCTTATCCAGCGTTACCAGCTCATAATAAAGAGTAGCTGTATGAGTGATGAGAGCAGCGGTCAGCAGGTCTTTTCCCTGCCTGGTTGCCAGGAACCGTTCCCGTGCCGCAGTTTGCAGGTTGCCCAGTTTGCCCCAAAGGTCAATTTCCCAGGAGGCGCTTAAGCCCAGCCAGTAGTCGGGTGTAATGACGGTCGGGATTTGCTGATCTGTATCAATATTTGAAGAAAGGTTGGTGTCGAAATTGCCAACACCTTCCATGGTATATTTTCCGTAATGTGTTCCGGAAGCACGCAGACCAGCTGTAACAGACGGCAGGAGCGCTGTCTTTCTGGCTTCAAGATAGGCTTCTGCTATTTTTATCTGCTCTGCAGCAATTTGATTATCTATATTATGCGCCAGTACTTTGTCGATGAGTGCCGTCAGGTAGGGATCACCGAAAAAATCCCTGAACGTTACATGGGCTGCCGTCAGCGTATCCGTCAATGTTGCCGTGTATTGTTCCGGAAGCGGTGCTGCCTGTTTAACGGCGGCAGTTCTGGAAACACTGCAGCCCATAGCAAGACCGGATAAAGCGAGTAACGACAAACAGGTATTGTTGAGTTTAATTTTCATGTTCGGTGATTTTTATTTCAGAGATCTGTAAAGGGGTGCTGCTTAATTTCTTTTTACGGTATTCAGAAAGTGTGGCAAAGAGTACATAAAGACCGGGAATAATGAGCAGCCCGAAAAGGGTACCGATCAGCATGCCTCCGGCTGCCGCTATACCAATAGAACGGTTGCCAACCGCACCTGCGCCGGTGGCGACGCACAGTGGAATCAGTCCGGCAATAAAGGCAAAAGAGGTCATTAAAATGGGTCGCAGCCGTTGTGTGGCACCCTCAATAGCTGCGTTCCGTATGGAATATCCCTCTTTCCTTCTTTGAATGGCGAATTCGATGATCAGTATAGCATTCTTACCTAATAGGCCGATCAGCATGACCAGCGCCACCTGGGCGTAAATATTATTATCCAGCCCTGCCAGTTTCAGGAAAAAGAAGGACCCGAATATGCCCGCAGGCAGGCTAAGGATCACCGGCAGCGGCAGGAGGAAACTTTCATATTGCGCCGATAACAGCAGGTATACAAAAAGCAGGCAAAGCGCAAAGATGTAAATTGCCTGGTT
>DASVLZ010000155.1:0-4957 GCA_036384615.1 Sediminibacterium sp. | reverse complement strand
ATTTATCTACCACTACCTTACCCTTCTCTGTTTTAATACCATTTTCTTCAAGGCCTATGTTCTCGATATTGGCTACCACGCCTACGGCACTCAATACCACATCCGCTTCGAGGGTTACCGTGCCATCCTGTTTCTTCACGGTGGCTTTTACGCCTGTGCCGCTGGTATCCACCGCTTCCACGGAAGCATTGGTGAGTATTTCGATACCGAATTTTTTATATTGTTTTTCGAGCTCTTTGGATACATCTTCGTCTTCCACGGGTACAATGCGGGGCAGGAACTCCACGATGGTTACCTTGGTGCCCATGCTCGCATACACATATGCGAACTCCACGCCTATGGCGCCGCTGCCCACGATGATCATGCTGTTGGGTCTTTCGGGCAATACCATTGCTTCGCGGTAACCGATCACTTTTTTACCGTCCTGTTTCAGGTTGGGCAGTTCCTTGCTGCGTGCGCCTGTGGCTATGATAATGTATCTGGCTTCCACTACCTGTTTGCTGCCATCGGCTGCGGTTACTTCCACCTGTCCTTTGGCCTTGATCTTTCCATATCCCATCACCACATCTATCTTGTTCTTTTTCATCAGGAACTGGACGCCTTTGCTCATTTTATCGGCTACGCCGCGGCTGCGTTTGATCACTGCGGCAAAATCAGCTTCCACGCCGGTGGCATTGATGCCATAGCTGGTACTGTGCTTCATGTATTCATATACCTGCGCGCTTTTGAGCAGGGCCTTGGTGGGAATACAGCCCCAGTTGAGACAGATACCGCCCAGGCTTTCTTTTTCAATGATCGCCACTTTAAAACCCAGTTGTGAAGCACGTATCGCAGCCGGGTATCCGCCCGGACCACTGCCTAATACTATTACATCGTAAGCCATAATAGGGAATTGAATAATTGAGATGGTTGAAAATCAATTTGCGGAAGCAAAAATACTGGCTATCCGGCAAACGGAAAAAACAGATTGCTCCAGGCAGCCCGGGCGGCATAAGTCCGGTACAAGTCCGGTATACGTCCGGTATACATCCGGTACAACCAGGTAGTACCAATGTAGTGCGCCCATGAAAGAAACAGTCCCTTAATGTATTACATTAAGCTTTCCCCCACCCGTTCCATTGATCTCCAGTGAGGCGCCGTCCCGTATTTGTACCGATTGGCAGGACACGATAATACTGCCCAGTATTTTTTTAGGCCCTGAACTGAGAAAAAGTTCATTGAAGGTGAATGAGGGCAGGTCCTGGCCGGTATCGCCATTAAAGTCCACCCTGCTGTTGGTTACCGTATAGGTTCCCGTGCCGGGTATAAATGATCCGGCCACGCCGATCGTATCTGTAGACGACAATACCCTGTCGCCGCCCGAGGCATCGAGGTCATAATAATCCAGTGCGGCTATCGTGGCTGATCCTGTTCCGCTGTAACGCACGGTGGAAGTGCCTGCAGCAAATATGCCGTTATTAACCAATGGCACCCCATCGCCCGCAAGTTCGAGGGTCTGCGATCCCAGGTCCAGTTCCGCATCCGGGTCAATGGTAAGCACCTCGTTCACTACCGTGGTTGCCGACAGGGTTTTGAGTCCCGTTCCCGATAATTCCAGCCCGTTATACGTAAAATCAGGTATCACCTGCGGGGCATTGCTCCTGAAATGCACCAACCCGTTATTGCCTTCGAATGTGATGGCTGTGCCGGAAACATCGCCATCCACATTCAATGTACTGCTGTTGCAGCGGAGTGTGCCGGCGGTATTCGTCCATGTACCTGTGATCGTATGCGTATGGTTGCCGCCCAGCCGCAGTATTCCTCCCGGGCCGTTCATCACGAGGTTGGTAACATGCATATCACCCTGCAGGATGGCCACCCGGTTTGTTTTGGTCATGTATAATGTGCCTGTGGTGCTGAAACTGCCGATATCCTGGTTAGCCGTGCCTGTAATGATCACATCACCCGAAGAGGGGGTCCATGTGCCGTTGTTGATGAAATCGCCTCCGAAAGTAAACTGGCTGGCCCCTGGTGTAAGCGTGGCCCCGCTGTTGATGGTGAGCGGTACTCCCCCGTCAAATTCCTTATCGCCGTCAGGAGTAATGGCACCTGTATTATCGATTACCACGCCTCCTGTGGCTACAAAGGGACTTACCCATTCCAGTCCGCATGTCCTGGGTGTGGATGTATTATACCTGAGCGTGGCATTAGGGCCGAGTGCGGGTATCTGGCTGGCAGCAGTATTCGTGGTGGCGTCTTCCTCAATGGAAAATATATTGGTTACCTGTGTAACGGCTGTGCTATTGTATTTCATACCGCTGCCGGAGAAACTGAGATTGTAAAAAATGCGGTCTCCCCCGCCGGCAGATATCCGCTGATCACCTGCACCGTTGAAATTAACCGTGCCCGTACCCGGATCGAATACGGTTGCCAGTGATCCGCCCCAGGCAGAAGTGCTCACAGCAGTTACATTCAATGTGGTATTGGTTCCCCCGTATAAAGTGCCTGCCGTAACAATAACGGTTCCGTTGGTGGTATGGGTAAACCCTGCGCCAAGATCCAGGGTGCCCGCGGTACCGTTCATGGTAAGGCCGTTGCTGACCAGATTTCCCGTAAGTGTAACCTTGCCCGACGCCTTGGTACAGGAAAGCCTGCCATTGGTAGTAAAGCCGCCGATCTTCTGGTCTGTTGCCGTGCCGGTGATCGTTATATTGCTGCTGGCGAAGTTGACACTGCTGCCCGTATTCTCATTAATGAAATCGCCGGTGCCCATAGTAATGGTGGCTGTGCCGCTGGTGATGGTGATCGTGCCGGTGGAACCATTGGTAATGGTGCCCGTGGTTTTGGTGATCTGTGAACTCGTGGCCATGGTAATGCTGCCATTATTCACCAGGCTGCCATTGGTTAATATGATCCTTCCGCTGCCGGTCATGGTGATGGCGCCATTATTGATTACCGACCCGCCGGAACTGGTATTGACCCTGCCCGTGCTAACCGTCATCGTACCGTTATTGGTGAATGTTCCACCTCCCATAGATACCTGCCCCGAGGAGCCGGTGATCGTGCCGTTGTTTTCAAAATCGCCTGTAAAATTCATATTACGGGTGGTCAGGTTGAATGTGCCACCTGCTTCCACCACTACAGGGTTGGCATTGGTTAATGTACGCGTGTTGTTGGGGCTGAGTGCGCCGCCAAAACGGATAACCACTCTTCCTACCGATAAATTGGCATTTAGTGTAATGGTATGCCCGTTGCGGATCACAAAAGTATCTGCCGCTGTAAGCGGTGAAGCATTCGGATTGTTTATAGTATCTTTTGTCCAGCTGCCTACTGCATTAAAATTGCCGGTGGTTACTTTGGAATAATAGATAGTAGCGCCTGCAGGCAATGCATACATAACCAGCAGCAATACCATTCCTGCTGCAAGGAAGCAATTGCGAAACAAACTGCGATGAGTACAGAAAAAATATTGTGATGAATATCCAGCGTCCATAGCGAATAGTTATGCCGGATACCGGATTTTAGTGTGCCCGCAGGCCCTGAAGCTGCGAAACACATACCGAAGTATACGCAAATTGCCATGTATGGATTAGGTGTTGATTAATGTGGTATTAGAATACTGTTAGATATTCGCAATGGTATGATAATCACCTAATTATAATGTATTTATTTTCTACTTTCCCTCTAAAAAAGATTACAGAAAATCAGCCTGATGGCAGGAATGAACATACTGTTATTCGAAGAAGATACGTACGGTCTGGTAGAACCATTTGTTATCCATGGAAGCGCCGGCCTGCTGCATCTGTTCATTAAAACCCTGCAGTCCGAAAAGCCCGGCCATATTGCCGTTGCGCAATGCGATCTCGAGATAGCCTGCCGAATTGAACCAGGCCAGTTTCTCTGATTCGGAAACGGAGGTATAATTATCGCTGATCGTATCGATGATCTCATTGCGTTTAAAAACGATCTTGAAATTTCGCCCGTTGCGCTGCTCTTCAAATTCCTGGCGGGTGATATTGATCACCACGTTTTCGAAATTATCGATGAAGAGTATCTGCCCTTCCATCCAGTTTGGTCCGATGGTGGCCCTGAGGGGATATTTCTCCACTACCTGATGTATAGGATCGCCTGCTGCAAACAGGTTAGTGGTATGCGTGATGGCTGCTACCGCATCTGCCGCCAATTGGGTGATGCTTAAAAGTGTATGTTTCCTGTCGACCGCAATCGCCGCGATCTCCGCGGGCTTTTCACCGGTGATCATGGTGAGGATGCCGTTATCGGGACAAATAATATACTGCTCGCCATGCCGGGCTACCAGCAGGTACCTGACCGCCGTATCAAACAGGTTCACGATCACGAGGTGGAAAGTGCCGGCGGGGTAATACCGGAATGCGTTGTTGCAGGTATAGGCGGCCTGCGGAAAATTGGTTTGTGAGAGATAATGTGTGATGTCTGCGATGGTGATCCCAGGCAACCGGCTCAGGAACTGGCCTTTGATAGCGCCAACGAGAAAATCGCGCTGGCCTATGTCAGTTGTCAGGGTTAGGATAGGCATGCCGACAAATAAACGTTTGGCTGTGCCGGTTATTTCACCAGTTCGCCGTTTTTAAAGAAAAATTTCCTGACGAGTTTATCCGCCATGGCGGGAAAGAAACGGTTGAGGAAAACGGTCTGTTTGCCCTGCCCGGTTAATACGATGGTGCGTTTGCGTTTCGTAATGGCATCGGCGATATGCTCTGCGCATTCTTCCGAGCTCATCAGCTTGCCTTCATCCAGCGGCGATTCGCCCTGTGCTTCACCCTTCCGGTTCAGTGCTGCGTTGCGGATATTGGATGTGGTGAAGCCGGGGCATACCCACATCACATTAACGCCGGAGTCGAGCAGTTCGGTACGCAGTGCTTCCAGCCAGCCGTTCATGGCAAACTTGGATGCGGAATACCCGCTGCGGCCGGGCAGGCCACGGTACCCGGCAATGGAA
>DASVLZ010000154.1:0-5703 GCA_036384615.1 Sediminibacterium sp. | reverse complement strand
CAATTTGCAATCTGCCATCTGCCATCTGCAATTTCGCCATCTGCAATCATTACTTTTACCCCTATGTTTACAGGAATCATAGAATGCGTTGGGAAGATATTATCTGTCAGGGAGGATGGCAGTAACAGGCGTTTCTGGGTGGCATCGGATATTTCCGGTCAGCTGAAGGTAGACCAGAGCGTGAGCCACCAGGGGGTTTGCCTTACGGTGGAGGACCTGGATGATGGCCGCCACCAGGTAACCGCCATCGCCGAAACGCTGGAAAAGACCGATCTGGCCACCTGGAAAGAAGGCATGCTGGTAAACCTGGAAAGATGCATGCTCATGAACGGCCGCCTCGACGGCCATATCGTACAGGGCCATGCAGACACCACCGCCACCTGCACCCAAAGAGTGGAACTCAACGGCAGCTGGCTCTACACCTTCACTTACCCCGAAAAATTCGCTCCGCTCGTTATAGAAAAGGGGTCTATTGCCGTCAACGGCACCAGCCTCACCTGCTTCAACGTCACTCAGAACCAGTTTACCGTGGCTATCATCCCCTATACCTACCATCACACCAGCATCCACCAGGTGCAGGAAGGCTCACTTGTGAACATTGAGTTTGATGTGATCGGCAAGTATGTGCAGAGGAACGTGAGTTATCGTGAGTTATCGTGAGTAAACGTGAGTTTTCGTTAATAGAAAGAGAGTCATCAGGTAACTAATTAACTCACGCCAACTCACGCCAACTCACGATAACTCACGTTTACTCACGAAAACTCACGATCTATCACACCTTCCTCCCTCTCAACGCCCCGCTCACTGCTTCGTCCATGGCCCTTTCGGCGAAAGGGCGGGAGATGTCGTTGAGGGATTCTATTTTGGATTGGATCAGGTTCTTGTCTTCCATCGTCAGGGCTAGCTGGAGGGACTGCATGGCTTCGGCGGTGGCGATCATTTCTTCTTTGGTGAGGAAGGAGTTGTTCTTGGCGATGAACTTTTCCGTTACCTGCAATATCTGTTCGCCTTCAGCGCGTGCTTCGGCCAGTGCGCGGGCCTGCATATCGTCTTTGGCATGGGTGATGCTGTCGAGCAGCATCCTTTCCACTTCGGCATCGGTAAGGCCGTACTGGGGTTTTACTTCAATCTCCTGTTCCACGCCGCTGCGCAGTTCTCTGGCCTTTACCAGCAGGATGCCATCCGCATTGATCAGGAAGCTCACTTCCACCTTGGGCAGGCCTGCGGGCATGGCGGGTATGCCTTTGAGGCTGAACTCGGCCAGTTTGCGGTTGTCCTTTACGAGGTCGCGCTCGCCCTGGTATACGGAGATGCGCATATCGCCCTGGCCGTCTTTCTGGGTGGTGTATTGCCTGCCTGCTTTGGTAGGTATTTTGGCGTTGCGGGGGATGAGTACGTCCATCAGTCCGCCCATCGTTTCAATGCCCAGGCTCAGCGGGGTGATGTCGAGCAGCAGCAGGTCTTTATTGTTGCCGGCCAGGATATCTGCCTGGATGGCGGCGCCGAGGGCTACTACTTCATCGGGATGCACGGAATCATTGACCGCTTTACCGAAGAAAGCGCTCACGGCATTTTTTACCGCGGGCACGCGCGTGCTTCCGCCCACCATTACGATGGTGTCGATGTCGCCCGTCTGCAGCTCCGCATCTGCCAGCGCCCGGCGGCAGCATTCGATGGTCTGGCCCAGCAGCGGGGCAATCAGTTCATCAAAAGTTTGCCTGCTGATCTCCAGCACATGGTTGTTCCAGGCAACGCTGTAGGTATCGTGGTGGCTGAGGTATTTCTTGGCCTCTTCGGCACGCAGGCGGAAGCCCTGTGCCAGCTCGCGGTTCTCCTGTAATTCGGCATCGGGGATGTTGAACTGGCGGGTCCAGTATTGAACGATGGCCCTGTCAAAATCATCACCGCCCAGGTAGGTGTTGCCATTGGTGCTGAGTACTTCAAATATGCCGTTGGCGATGCGCAGTATGGAAATATCGAATGTGCCGCCGCCCAGGTCGTATACCGCAATAGTGCTTTCCTGTTCTTTATCGAGGCCAATGCCATAGGCGAGGCTTGCTGCCGTAGGTTCGTTTACAATACGCAATACATCCAGCCCCGCCAGTTTGCCCGCATCGCGCGTGGCCTGCCGCTGTGCATCGTTAAAATAAGCGGGTACGGTGATCACCGCTTTGGTAACAGGTGTTTTAAGGATATGCTCCGCACGCTGCTTCAGCTCTTTCAGTATAAAGGAAGACAGCTCTGTAGGAGAATAGAACCTGTTGCCCACCTGTACTTTTACCAGGCTTTCGGTATCATCATCGATCACTTTATAGCTGAAGAAGGAGGCATTATCGCTCACATCGCGGTAGCTTTTACCCATGAGCCGCTTGGCGCTGAAGATGGTGTTCTGCGGATCGGTTTCGAGGAACTCTTTGGCCGCATCCCCCACCACTGCATTACCCAGCTCATCAAAATGCACCACGCTGGGCACGAGGCTGCTGCTGTCGTGCTCTTTCAATGCCACGGCCTGCTTGCTTTCCGGGTGAATAATGGCCACCAGGCTGTTGGTGGTACCCAGGTCAATCCCCACGATCATATCTGCCTGCTGCAGGCTGCCGGTGGCAATATTGATTGCTATCTTTCCCATGCTGTAAAGGTAGGTAAATGTGAAAAGTGAAAGGTGAAAGGTGAAAGGGATGAGTGGTGAGTAGGGGTGTTACCACAATACCATGACTATCACATTAGCTAATCAGGACATCACTGCTGTCCGGGGAAAACGTGAAAATAAGCATATGGGGTGATCTCTCTTAAATGAGGTACAGTGATTGATTATTCCATATAGCATCGTTACCAAATGGTCATAACTCCGGAAAGATTTACAATACAGGTCGGCATTTTTATGGCCCCGGAGGGGCGGCGCTTTGTAGCCAGGAAAAACAGGAAAATAATGGCAGCCCCGTAGGGTGCTGCACCCCTGGTTGCCCGGATATTTCGATTTTGCAAACAGGTATTCGCCACAAGGGTTGCCCCTCCGGGCCATAAGCTGGTCACAAAATTCAGTCCATTGCCCAATGGCCACCAATTCCAAATCCTAATTCCAATTCCCAGTCATTACTGTCCGTGAAGTTCATTTTCCCAGGACAGCAATGATTATCATATTATCACATTAGCACATTAAAATCACGCCTCCACTACATATGTTTTGCTCAAGTAATCATGCAGCGGGCGGCCGAGGAAGGGGATAAAGAAGAGGTCGATAATGGTGAGGCGGAGCAGGCTGCGGAAGATAACCTGGATGAAGAGCGGCCTTCTGCCCTTTGCATTCACTACCCTTGTATAGCTGAGCCATTTGCCGGGGGTGCGGGAGAATATCGCTTCAAAGATTGTGTAATACACAAACAGCATCCCGAAAAAGAACCAGCCGAAAGTATAGGCCGGGTAATTCCAATAGATCACATACCAGTTCCATGTTTTATACGCTGCATAGGCCAGCAGGAAAACCAGAACCGTATCTACCAGGAAATTGAGCACCCGCGTGCCTTCACCAACTTGTCGCATAGGGCGAAGGTAGGGAGGATTTGGGTTTGGCGGGCGATGCACCAACCCCAACTATCCCTACATTTGCGGCATGAACCTGATTGAAGAACTAAGATGGAGGGGCATGATACAGGATATTATGCCGGGAACGGAAGAACTGCTGCAGAAGGAGATGGTAAGCGGGTATATCGGCTTTGATCCTACCTCCGACAGCCTGCATATAGGCAGCCTGGTGCCTATATTGCTGCTGGTGCATTTACAGCGGGCGGGCCATAAACCCTATGCGCTGGTGGGCGGCGCTACCGGCATGGTGGGCGACCCCAGCGGCAAGAGCGAGGAGCGCAACCTGCTGAGTGAAGACGTGCTGCTGCACAACCAGAGAGGGGTGCACGCACAGCTGTCTAAATTCCTCGACTTCACGCCAGGCAAACCCAATGCCGCGGAGATGGTGAACAATTACGACTGGTTCAAAGACTTCAGCTTCCTCAGCTTTATACGCGATGTGGGCAAACACATCACCGTAAACTATATGATGGCCAAAGACAGCGTAAAGAAAAGGCTGGAGGGAGAAACGGGCATGAGCTTTACGGAGTTTACCTACCAGCTGGTGCAGGGCTATGATTTTTACTGGCTGTATAAAAATAAGAACTGCAAGCTGCAGATGGGCGGCAGCGACCAGTGGGGCAATATTGTAACCGGCACCGAGCTCATCAGGCGCAAGGCCGGCGGCGAAGCATTTGCCTTTACCTGCCCGCTGATCACCAAATCAGACGGCGGCAAATTTGGCAAGACAGAGAAAGGGAACGTATGGCTCGATCCCAAAAAAACATCTCCCTACCAGTTTTACCAGTTCTGGCTCAATGCGAGTGATGAGGATGCGAAGAAATGGATAAAGATATTTACCCTTATACCGAGGGAAGAAATAGAAGCGCTCCTGGCCCGCCACGAAGCAGCCCCGCATGAGCGTGCCCTGCAGAAAAAGCTGGCCGAAGAGCTTACCTGCTTTGTACACAGCCGCAGCGATTACGATTTTGCGGTAAAGGCATCGGATATATTGTTTGGCAATGCCACTACCGATATACTGCAATCCTTAACGGAAGAGCAGTTGCTGCAGGTGATGGAAGGCGTGCCGTTTATAGAAGTACAGAAAACGCAGCTGGAAGCGGGTTACGACCTGGTGAGCTTGCTGGCCGATACCCAGATATTCCCCAGCAAGGGTGAAGCGAGAAAGATGTGGCAATCGGGAGGCATCAGCATCAACAAACAGAAACTGGGAACGGATACAGTGCAGGTAAGTACAGGCCACCTGCTGCAGGAAAAATACCTGCTGGTGCAGAAAGGAAAGAAGAATTATTACCTGGTAAAGGCAGTCTGATAAAATGATGCCGCAGCCTGCGCAGTTAACCTATGGGATAACTGTACCTGCTGCGGCAGATCATTTTACGCTATCGCATCCTCAAAATCACGTTTGGCCTGGCGGTCGGCTTTTTTGAAATACCGGTTTACTTTATCATGTACATTACCGGCTTTATCGGCAAGGTCATGCATAACTTCAGAAGTTTTGTTCCGGTTTCTCATATACCAGTACACACCTGCACCAGCTGCTGCAACAATACCTGTTGCGATCAGGATCTTTTTCATATCACTCAATTTTGTTTGCAGCAGAGGTACAATATCTGTGCCAGGGCAATTTATTTCACAGCCTTGATCGCATTCCACATTTCTTCGGCTACGAGATGGTTGCCGCGGGCGTTGAGGTGTACGCGGTCTACGGTAAGGATGCCTGATTCTTTGTTGTCGGGGTTGTTCCTGCGGCTGTAATCGAGGAACAGGTTGCGGAGGTCTATGAGGGGAATATTGTTTTTGGCGGCATAGGTGCGCAGCCAGTTGCTGTAGAGGTTCAGGTCGCCATCCTGCTGGTTGGAGTAATCATAGCGCTCGCCTATTACTGCGGGTGTGGCAATGATCACTTTACAGCCTGCCGCCTGCAGCTTGTTTACCACGGCTTCATAGAACTTCCCGAATTTGGGAAGGTCGGTACCGGTGCCGCTGGAGGTTTTGTGCCATACATCGTTTACGCCCACATAAACCACCACAATATCAGGGTGCTGGCTGATCACATCCTCATCTATACGCAGGTACAGGTCGTAGACCTTATTGCCGCTAACGCCGGCCCCCACGGTT
>DASVLZ010000153.1:0-3791 GCA_036384615.1 Sediminibacterium sp. | reverse complement strand
AGCAACGATAAATCCACCACCTTATTCAACATCGGTTATAATAACCAGGATGGTGTGATCAGGTATGATAACTACCAGAAATATATAGTACGCCTTAACCAGGAACTGCGGCTGAATAAGGATATACGCCTGGGTGGCGATATAACAGGTTTTTACTGGGCACAGCAGGCGCCGAGGGATGTATTGAACAATGCACTCTGGGCAGCGCCGATCGTGCCGATACTGCGTGATGCAAATACGTATTATGCCATGCCATCCTTCCAGCGTGCGCAGGTAGGCAACCCCGTATCTACCATTAACCGTTACAGGAATACCGGTATTGCCAAAGGCTATCGTTTTATCGGAAGCATATTTGCCGAAGTGAAGTTCCTGGAGCATTTCACTTTCAAATCCACTTTCTACACAGACCTGGGCTTCAACAGCACCCGTTCCTATACTCCGCTGCCTTACAGTTTTGTGAACCTGGGCGAAGGGATAACACCTACCTCGGTTACTTACGATGCTTCGGCAAAGACCAGTGTTGACCAGGTACAGGCAGAGTACAGGAAATACCAGCAGGACCATACGCTTACCTACGATCATTCATTTGGCAACCACCGCATCACCGCGCTGCTGGGCTTTACCACTTTATACAGCGGCAATACAACTGTTACAGGCAACCGCCGTGATACCCTGCTCAATATTCCCAATGATCCCGATTACTGGTACCTCAATATTGCTGCACAGAATAACCCGGGCACCTATGGAGGATCAGGAGGGGAAGAAGCGTATATGTCTTACCTGGCAAGGGTCAACTATGCATTCAGCAATAAATACCTTCTTAACCTTACCTATCGCAGGGATGGAAGTTCCAAGTTTGCACCTTCGCAGCGCTGGGGTAATTTTTACAGCATAGGCGCCGGCTGGGTGATCAGTGATGAAGCATTTGCAGAGAAGAGCCTCAACAAGGTGTTCAACTTCCTGAAGCTGCGTGCGGCCTGGGGCCAGGTGGGCAGCGCTTTGGGTACAGGCACCAACCTGTTCCTGCCTGTGCTCAACACTTCGAGCGTGGGCGTATTCGGCAATAATGTGTACAGCTCCGTATCACCGGCCTATGTGCCTGATCCCAACCTGCACTGGGAGGTGGTGAATGGTCTTGACCTGGGACTGGAATTCCGCACACTGAACAACAGGCTGAATGGTGATATCAATTTCTATGACAGAACAACGAAAGACATCCTCACCTTCATCACCTTACCCGGTTCTGCGGGCGACTATACCTATTACACCAACCTGGGTAATATCAGCAACCGCGGTGTGGAGCTGAGCCTGGGATGGAGGGATGGTATCGGCAAGAATTTTACGTACAGCATTTCTGCCAACGGAAGCTATAACAAAAACAACGTGGAATCCATCGGCAACAATATCAACTTCCAGTTGCTGGGCAATGGCGGTGTGAACAAGACGGAAACTGGGCAGTCTGTAGGCTATTTCTATGGCTACAGGCAAACCGGTGTATACCAGTCAACAGCCGATATGGATAAGATGGCGCGTTTCACCAATTCACTGCCGGGAGATATTGCGTATGCAGATGTCAATGGCGATGGAGTGATCACGCCTGCAGACAGGACCTATCTCGGTTCTCCTTTCCCCAAATTCAATTTCGGGTTCAATGTTTCCCTCGGGTATAAGAATTGGGACCTGGTGCTGGAAGGACAGGGTGTGGCAGGCAACAAAATATACACCCAGCGCCGCACAGCCACATTTGCCGTGCTGAACTATGAAACCAACAGGCTGAATGCATGGACAGGACCCGGCACGAGCAATGTGGAACCGGTCCTTGATAATACACGCGCCAATAATTTCCTGTTCAGCAGCTATTACCTCGAGCCCGGGGATTATTTCCGCATACGCACCGTACAGGTAGGATACACTTTCGGAGAAAGAACGTTCAGCAGCATTGGCGTAAAGCAACTGAGGCTTTACCTGAGCGGTCAGAACCTGGCTACGTTTACGAAAGCAACAGGATATACACCTGAAGTGGCGTTAGGCTCCCCGATAGCCAGCGGCGCCGACAATGGTACTTACCCGGTACCGTCTGTATACACATTCGGACTGAACGTAACCTTTTAATTCAACCGACAAATGAACATAACCATGAACATATTCAAAAGTCCCCGCGGCATCATTGCTGCAGGCCTGGCTGTACTGGCCATGGGTTTTGCGGGATGTAAAAAACATTTTCTTGACAGGGACCCGCAGGGCCGGTATACATCGGATACCTATCCGTTTCCCGGCGGCTCAGGCCCGTACGATCAATATGTATTTGCGGCATATGCTGCGCTGCGCGATTACAATGTGCATGTAACTCCCTTCGTGGCGGCCGTGAGCATACGCAGTGATGATGCCGACAAAGGCAGCACACCTGCCGATGGCGGCGCCGATGCCCAGGGTATGGATAATTTTCCCGTACTCCCCAGCAATGGCATGGCCAATGCATTGTGGACAGGATATTATAACCTGATCAGCAAATGCAATATCACGATAGACCAGATCAAAAACAATACGGCTATTGATGCCCCGCAGGCTATCAAGGACCAGACAGAAGGAGAGGCGAGGTTCATCAGGGGATATGCGTATTTTATGCTGGTGCGTTTCTTCGGCAGCGTGCCGCTGGTGGATAAACTGTATGATGCGGCATCGCAGAGCAATATAGCCCAGAGCACACCTGCACAGATATATACTTTCATAGAACAGGACCTGCAGTTTGCCGCCAATGCATTGCCGCTTACATGGGATGCCAAATTTGTAGGACGTATTACCAAAGGCGCTGCCAATGGCCTGCTGGCAAAAGTGTACCTGACACAGCAGAAATGGACAGATGCCATGGCTACAGCAGGCCTCGTGATCAATTCCGGCCAGTATGATCTTTCTACCCCCTACACCAAGATATTCGGCGAAGATGGCGAGAACTCAAAAGAATCTGTTTTTGAAGTGCAGGCCACAGCCGATGCCACCAACCAGACTACGCCTTACGGTATACAATACACCAATATACAGGGCGTGCGCGGCTCGGGCATATGGGACCTGGGATGGGGATGGAATACACCTTCCACCCAACTGGAAGCCGCTTATGAAACCGGCGACCCGCGAAAAGACAGGACCATCCTCTATTCAGGGGGCACTACCGTATATGGTGAAGCGGTTCCCACAGGTTTGCCCAACCCGCGCTATAACCATAAAGTGCATACCAACCCATCTTTCCGCAATTCCATTGGTAACCGTTTTGGCTGGTGGATGAATGTGCGCATACTGCGTTATGCCGATGTGGTGCTGATGTATGCTGAAGCTGCCAACGAAACAGGCAATGCAACAGAAGCGCTTGCCAAACTGGAGATGGTACGCGCAAGGGCCAGGGCTGGTAATAATGCCATATTGCCAAAAGTTACCACCACAGACAAATCGCTGCTGCGGGAAGCCATCAGGCAGGAGAGAAGAGTGGAACTGGCTATGGAGCATGACCGTTTCTTTGACCTGGTACGCTGGGGTATAGCCGCACAAACATTGCAGGCCGCGGGCAAAACCAATTTCAATAATGGCAGGGATAACCTGTTGCCGATACCGCAGACACAGATCGACTTAAGCAAAGGCGTTCTTAAACAGAACCCCGGCTATTAACTGACATCTTAAAATTATCCAGATGAAATTGCAATCATATATCAGTCACCGCTTTTCATGGCTCATGATGGCATCCGTCATATCATTCACAGCCTGTAAGAAAGATGGTAATCCCAATAACCTGCCGGGTGTTT
>DASVLZ010000152.1:0-6549 GCA_036384615.1 Sediminibacterium sp. | reverse complement strand
TGCCATCGTGTTTACCGAGAACATGAAATCCGAACATATAACCGATGACTCCTTACCACTCGCATCGTTCCCGGAAGATTTTATTGAACTGAGATTATACCAGAACAGTATCTTTTATGACCGCCTCCTGATTCATGGAGTAGATAGTGCATGGGTGGGGATTGACAGGCTCGATGGCGAGAAAATACCTAATCCCGGTACCAATTTTTATAGCCTGTCGCGCGAAAACAAACCACTATCAGTAGATACAAGACCGCTCAATGCTGCTTCACATATCCCGTTAGGTATTACAGGTAATGAGCCGGGATCTTTTTCAATACGCATACATTCTTCGCGGTTGCCGCCAGGCAGCCCGTTACAACTGCATGACCGGTACCTGAGAAAATGGCTACCGTTACATACAGACAGCAGCTATCATTTTCAGGTAACCCATGATACCTCCAGCTTTGGAGAGCATCGCTTCGAGATCACCGCATATTACAGGGAGCCTGATACTGCCATAGCCACAAGGCTAATTACGAGTGTGTCACCCGTTCCAGCAACCCATAGTATTTCCGTACAATTCCGCACATGGGAAAAAGGCAGTACCCTGGTTCGCCTGTTAACAGAGCAGGGGCACTTGTTGCACCAGTACTCCTTGGGTATGGTAAGCCAGGGTATATGCAGAATACCCCTCAATGATTTACCGGCAGGCATATACCTGCTCGAAGTAAGATGCGGCAACCAGGTATCCATACAACGGGTAATAAAACAGTAAAGCCGCAGAATTCTGCGGCTTTACTGCTATTTGTATGCCTGCGAGATTAATCCGTAACCTTCACCATCCATCCATGTGTATCCGCAGCCCTTCCTTCACGTATAGCTGTGAGTCTTTTTTTCAGCTCCTGTGCAGTGGAGGCTTTATCGGTATCAAAATGCATTACATAATCCTTATACTTCAGTTCCTTGATCATGGATATGGTTGCTGCCGTACCCGTACCAAACACTTCACGCAGCGTTCCTTTTTTATGGAGGTCTATCAATTCATCTATCGATATTTTTCTTTCCACCACATCAAGCCCCATCTCCTTCAGCACTACCATAGCGCTGTCGCGGGTAACGCCCGACAATATGGTACCGTCTTCCAGTGAAGGGGTGATTGCCTGGTTGCCTGCGATAAAAAATACATTCATCGTACCTACTTCCTGCAGGTATTTATGTTCAAAAGCATCTGTCCACAATACCTGGTCGTACCCCTGCTTCTTCGCAAGTGCAGTGGCAAGCATACTGCCTCCATAATTGCCTGCATTCTTGGCAAAACCCACACCGCCGGGAGCAGCCCGTGTATATTTCTCTTCCACGTATATCTTCATCGGGGCTGCGTAATACGGACCCGTAGGGCTAAGCAGGATGATGAATTTATAAGTATCGGAGGGTTTCACACCGATCATAGCATCAGATGCAAACATGAACGGGCGGATGTACAGCGAATGATCAGGCAATGATGGTGCCCAGTCACTGTCAATATTGATCAGCGTGCGCATACCATCCATGAATATCTCTTCCGGAACGGCAGGCATATACATACGCTCTGCGGAAAGGTTGAAACGCCTGAAATTATCCTCCGGCCTGAAGATGGATACCTGTCCGTCTTCGCTTTTATACGCTTTGATCCCTTCAAAGATCGCCTGGCCATAATGCAGTGCGGCTGTGGAAGGCTCCAGCAACAAGGGCTGGTAAGGTTTGATCTCTACATTCTTCCACTCGCCATTCTCATAATCCGCCTCCAGCATATGGTCTGTAAACTGGCGGCCGAAAGGAATGTTTTGCAGGTTGATATCTTTCAGCCTGCTTGTCTCAACTTTTGTGATCGTAATGTCCAACGCTCCTACCATAGTTTTATATTTGACGCAAATAAACGAAAAAATCAAAAGCTAACGGTTGTTATTATTGCCGAAACCCGAAAAATGAGCTCTGAAAAAACCATATTGCCCGGATTCCTGGTGGCCGACCTGTACAGGAACAACCTGGTGATCATTGATGATGGCGCACAACCTGTTGAAGAAACGACTGCTGCGGCTCCCGGACAAACGGGAAAACAATGGTTCCTGGGAAGCAATGTACAAAAAATAACGCTGGTAGTAAGCGAAAAGGAAGCCGCTTACCTGGAAGATGCGTCCCTCCGATTCCTGACTGCTATTTTAGGCGCATGCAAATACAATCTGGGCGATGTGGCCATCGTTAATTACCATAAAGATCCCGTAGTATATTCCCGGATCAAAGAAGAACTCACTCCCCGGGCGCTCATATTGTTCGGCATTACCACACAACAGCTGCAACTGCCCTTTACCATACCCGATTACCAGGTACAGTCGTACGATCAATGCCAGTTCCTGGTAGCGCCCCCATTACCTGCCATGCTGGGCGAAAGCCAGGAAGCCAGGCTGGAAAAAAGCAAACTGTGGCTATGCCTCAAAAAAATGTTCAGCTTATGAGCGAAACTCCCGATCTCATCTTTGCCACCAACAACGAACATAAGGTAACGGAAGTGCGCCATGTGATCGGCAACCTGTTCCACATCGTTACACTAAAGGAAGCAGGCATTGACATCGATATACCCGAACCGCATGATACACTCGAAGCCAATGCAACAGAGAAATCACGCACCATATACCGGCTCACGGGCAGGAACTGCTTCAGTGAAGATACTGGGCTGGAAACCGAAGCCCTGAACGGAGAGCCGGGCGTAAAGAGTGCGCGTTACGCAGGTGAAGGAAGGGATTTTCAGCAGAATATCGACAAGCTGCTCGATAAACTGAAAGGACAATCCAACCGCAAAGCCCGTTTCCGCGCCGTGATCTCACTCATACTTGACGGCAGGGAATACCAGTTTGAAGGAATCTGCGAAGGACATATTGCAGAAGAGCAGAAAGGCAGGCAGGGTTTCGGATACGATCCTGTTTTTATTCCCGATGGCGCCGGTATCAGTTTTGCGGAAATGACAGTCGCTGAAAAGAACCGGTATAACCACCGGCAGAAAGCCATGAACAGGATGATCGATTTCTTAAACAGTCACCAGCCATGAACCGTATTAAACTCATATTACCCGGTCAGTTTTCTTTCTCTGCCACACTCACCATCCGCATCACGGACCTCAATTACGGGGGGCATGTGGGCAACGATACTTTTCTTTCGCTCATCCACGAGGCAAGACAGCAATTCCTGCGCTCGCATGGATATGAAGAACTGTCCATCGCCGGTACCGGGCTGATCATGGCAGATGTGGCCATCGAGTTCAAACGCGAACTGAACTATGCAGATACAGTACGCATCTCTGTTGCTGCCGCCAATTTCGACAGGCTGGGATTTGATCTTTACTATCTCATCGAACAGGTAAATGATGGTGAAACCATCCTCGCAGGCAGGGCAAAAACAGGGATGATGTGTTACGATTATGCCCAACGAAAAAAAGTAAGCCTTCCCGAAGAAGTGGTGAGGAAACTTAGTGAAGTATAGATCAGGAAAATAATTCCAGGTTTACGTTTTACCCATTCCAGATCTTCCAGCTCTCCTCCGCCTGCAGTTCCAGCATCTCCTGGCCGTTTTGCACGGTGGCTCCCCGGGCTTTGCCTTTGGCGAGGAAGAGGGTTTCGGCAGGGTTATAGATAAGATCGAATAAATGATGCCGCGGGGTGAGCAGCTCATAGGGAATATCCGGGCAGGCATCCGTATCGGGATACATACCCAATGGCGTTGTATTCACGATCAGAAGATGACTGTCCATGATCTCGGGAGAAAGAGAGGTATAGCTGATAGCGCCGTTGCCGGCATTGCGGGATACATACTGGCAGGATACCTGCAATTGCTTCAGCACAAATTCCACTGCTGCGGAAGCGCCGCCGGTACCGAGGATCAGCGCCTTATCGTGGTAAGCATGCAGAAAAGGCATCAGTGAGCGCTGAAAGCCCGCCACATCTGTATTATGCCCGGTAAGCACGCCATCTCGTATAACGATACAGTTGCAGGCACCCATTTCCGCCACGCCATAGGTCATTTCGTGCAGGAATGGTAATACCTGTTTTTTATAGGGAATGGTCACGTTGAGACCGTGCAGGTTTTCCTGTTTAAGCAGTGTATCCAGTTCGCCGATATCCTGCAAGGGGAAGTTTTCATAGCTGCAATTCCTGATCCCTTCCTTTGCAAACTTCTCTGCAAAGTAACGCTGGGAAAAAGAATGGGACAATGGGTAACCGATCAGCCCGTAGCGGCGCATGGGTTATTTTTTATTGAGGAAAAGTTCAAAAGTATCTCCTCTTAATCCAACACGCATAGCTTCCAGCGGTATCACTTCATTGGGTGCAATATTGCCCAGGTTGGCATTGCATCCGATCAGTTCCAGGAAATACAGCTGCTGCGCTTTCTGCGGCGCTTCCCAGATGATCTTTTCGGCAGGTATCTGTGTCAGGATCTCCTGTACCAGTCCTTCACGCACTTCGCCGCTGCCGCGGTATATACCCACATTGCCCGCTTCACGCGCTTCGGCAATCACATAGGAAGAGCCTGCTTCCAGTTCGGCGCGCATCTGCTCAATCCATTTATAGGGAGGGATAATATGCGTGGCGTCTTTACTGCCCACCTCACTCAATACAGTAGCGTGCTGTGTGAGCTTTTCAATATAACCGCATTTCTCCGCGTGCGGAATGCTGATGGAGCCATCACTCACTTCCACATAGCTGATGCCGTAATCCTTGCACACAGCTATATAATCATCAAACTGGTTACGGATCAGGAACGCCTCGAACAGCGTACCCCCGAAGTAAACAGGAATATTGTACGACCTGTATACTTCGATCTTTTCACGGAGGTTAGGCGTTACGAATGAAGTACCGAACCCTAACTTGACAATATCCACATACGGACCGCAGACACTGATAAAATTATGTACTTCGTTAATGCTAAGCCCTTTGTCCATAACCATGGTCATGCCAAATGTCCGGGGCTGTGTAGTCCGTTCCGGTATATTCGTCAGGTTAAAATTCATAGTGTGCTTGTTCGGTTTGGTCGGCGCAAAAATAAGCTAAAGGATCGATTTGCAGCAGCACAATTGAAAGGAGAAACTATGGATACCCTGTAGCAATAGCAACATTACGGCAATGTTATAGTGTTGCTATAGCGGTACAACAGCAGGGATATCCTATACATGTCCTATAGATATCCTATAGATGTCTTATAGATGTGATAGTAATCTTCGTCAGATCTTCTTCCCTTTCTTATACCTCGCCAGTATATCCACCACCTGGTTGTTCTGCAGGATGGAAGGGTTCATTTCCAGGAATTTTTTCAGCAGGCGGGGTGCTCTTTCAAGGGCTTCCTCCAGTTTCAGCAGGGCTTCCCGGGTTTTGCCCATGGCAAAGAGGGCTGTGCTCTGATAGAAGAGAAACACAGGCTTGCCATCTGTGGCCCTGGCAGCTGCGAGACATTGTTCAATAGCTTCATCAAATACTTCTGCACGGATCAGGCAGCGGATCAGCGATTCCCATCCCGCCACATTCCTCGGCTTATGCCTTACCACGGTTCCGAAATATTGGATAGCATCCTTGAACTGGCCCAGGTGCATCTTGCATTCGCCCATAGCCAGGTTATACTCCGCCACGCTGCGGTGTATGCGCATGGCATTCTCCAATTGTTTGATAGCTCCCTGCCATTGCTGCTCGAGCATATAGGTAACCGCGATCTTATAATGCAGCTTGCTGTCGTCAGGATTCAGGTGCACTGCCTTCTTGTAATGAAACCTTGCCTGTGCATACTGGCCCATGCGGTGGTAGCAATGGCCTATAGCTTCATAGATCACATCTTCGGGGCGCGTGAGTTCCAATACTTTTTCCAGCACCTCTATCGCCTCCTTGTATTTACGCAGGCGCAGGTAGGCATCCCCCATATTGCGGTAAGCATAATCGAATTTTTCATCGATGGCTACGGCATACTGGTAAGCATCTATCGCTTTTTCATACAGCTTCAATCCCTGGTAAGCAGCCGCCAGGTTAAACCATGCCAGCTCGCTGAAGGGAAAATCTTCGATGATCTGCTGGTGCAGCCGTATGCTTTCTTCATTGCGACCGGTAAAATCGGTCCAGAAACAGATCTTGTACAGCGCTTCCTCGTTATTGGGTTCCGCCTCCAGTATCAGTTTCAGGCAGTCGAATACTTTGTCGAACTCCTCGTAATCATCATATACATCCGCCAGTTCAAACAGCAAGTCAATACGCTCCTCTCCTTCGAACATCTGGAGGGCGGATTCCAATAATTCCACGGCCCTGGGCTGCTGGTCAAGGGCCAGGTAGGCATCTGTTTTCAGGATATAGAGGTTCAGGTCGGTGCTGTCGTACAGTTCCGCTGTTTCCAGTACATCCAGGGCCTCGCTGTAGCGGCGGGTGGCCAGCAGCATATCGGCCTTTTTGATCATGAGGTGTGAAGAATAGGGAAATTGCGATAAGCCTATTTCGGCGGCTTCGAGCGCTTCGGGGATATCGTCTTTCTCGTCATAATAATCTATAATCCGCTCAAAATCAT
>DASVLZ010000151.1:0-3594 GCA_036384615.1 Sediminibacterium sp. | reverse complement strand
CAGTACAGCGAGTGAGCTGCGGATAATACCAACACATTCCTGTACCTGCTCGCCTGTAATAGTGAGGGGAGGTGCAAAACGTATCTTATCGCCATGGGTGGGCTTGGCAAGAAGGCCGTTGCGCATCAGTTCAAGACAAAGTGTCCAGGCGGCATCGGTATCCGCATGTTTGATCACGATAGCATTCAGCAGGCCTTTGCCGCGCACGGTTTCTATATGGGGTGATGGGATCGCCTGCAGTTCCCTGCGCATGAGTATACCCATAGCTTCTGCATGCTCCGCCATTTTTTCGTCTTTCAGCACATTCAGTGCGGTCATGGCTACCGCGCAGGCCAGTGGGTTGCCCCCGTAAGTAGAACCGTGTTCGCCGGGCTGTATGGTGAGCATGATAGCATCATCAGCCAGCACGGCAGATACCGGCATCATGCCGCCGCTGAGTGCTTTGCCGAGTATGAGTATGTCCGGGCGCACACCTTCTTGATCACAGGCCAGCATTTTGCCTGTTCTTGCCAGGCCCGTCTGTATTTCATCGGCGATGAACAGAACATGATACTGCGAGCAGAGCCTGCGTACTCCCTGCAGGTAGCCATCATCCGGAACCACTACACCGGCTTCGCCCTGTATGGGTTCTACCATAAAAGCAGCCACATGGTTATTTTGCAGCGCTTTCTCCAGTGTGGTAAGGTCATTGTAAGGCACTATATCAAAACCGGGCATAAAGGGCCCGAAACCGCTGTAGCTGGAGGGGTCGGTGGAAGAGGAGATGGCAGCCAGCGTGCGCCCCCAGAAATTGCCTTCCGCAAAAACGATCCGGGCCTGGTTTTCAGGAACGCCTTTCCTGGTATAGGCCCAGCGCCTGGCCAGCTTGATGGCGGTTTCGCCACCTTCCACGCCGGTATTCATGGGCAGCACTTTATCATACCCGAAATAGCCGGTAATGAATTGCTCGTACTTGCCTAAGAGATTGTTGTGAAAGGCGCGCGAGGTAAGGGTAAGTTTCCGGGCCTGCTCTACCAGCGATGCAACGATCCTGGGATGACAATGCCCCTGGTTAACGGCAGAGTAGCCGCTGAGAAAATCAAAATATCTTTTGCCGTCCACGTCCCACAAAAACACGCCTTCCCCTTTTTCCAGCACAACCGGCAGGGGATGGTAATTATGCGCACCGTATTTTTCTTCGAGGGAAAGGAATGACTGGGTTTGGGCTGATAACATGATGATAGGAATTAGCGGTTAAGCAGAAACAGGTAACAATACTCGGGCCGGACAGCGGTATCCTGCAATGATGAATGCTTCAATAATGGAATGATCAATGGTTTCTCCGCTGCTATATACCTTGCGGATGATCGAGGAAGTCAAGATTGAGACGAAGAAATTGCATAAGAGTGGTTCCCGTGCAAGGTACGAAAATTTGCTCTCTTCCCTTATTTTCGCAGAAACAGAAACATTTGTCCCTGCCCGAGGTTGCTATCGTGATACTGAATTATAATGGAAGAAAACATATGGAAACATTTCTTCCGTCAGTGCTGGCATCTACCTATCCTAACCTGCGGGTGATCGTGGCTGATAATGCTTCCACTGATGACTCTGTTGCTTTCCTGCAGCAGCAATATCCCGGTATAGAATTGTTGACGCATCCTGTGAACGAAGGTTTTGCAGGCGGGTATAACTGGGCATTGCAGCGTGTTAAGGCGGATTATTATGTGTTGCTGAATTCGGATGTATCGGTTACACCGGGCTGGATAGAGCCGGTGATCGCGCTGATGGAATCCACTCCCGGCCTGGCCGCCTGCCAGCCCAAGCTCTTGTCGTGGAAAGAACCGGGATGTTTTGAATATGCGGGCGCTTCCGGGGGATGGATCGATTCGTTGGGGTACCCGTTTTCGCGCGGAAGGGTATTTGATGTATGCGAGGAAGACCATCACCAGTATGACGATATCGCTCCGGTTTTCTGGGCTTCAGGGGCCGCTATGTTTGTAAAGGCGGCGGTATACCATGAGCTCGGCGGACTGGATGCTGCCTTTTTTGCCCACCAGGAAGAGATCGACCTGTGCTGGCGAATGCAGCTGGCGGGATATAAAATAATGTGCTGCCCGCAATCGGTGGTATACCATGTGGGTGGCGGAACCCTGCCCCGCGGCGGGCGCAAGGTATTCCTGAATTTCAGGAACAACCTCATCATGCTCTGCAAAAACCTGCCATGGTACGAGAAAATATGGAAGCTGCCCGTGCGGCTGGCACTGGATGCAGTATCTGCCTGGAAAGGATTGCTGGGAGGGGATACGGCATTTTTTACTGCTATCATCCGCGCACACTGGGCGGCGGTAACCTGGCTGGTAACAAAGCACTACAGCAGGCAGCACAAACGGAAGCCGCTTGGCAGGCTTACAGGCATTTATAAGGGTACTGTGGTGTGGAAATACTTTGTGCGGAAGCAGACGCATTTTTCAGAAATTGTGGGTAATAAGCGTAGTTAATGTCTGATCTCTCCCTTATTTTTGCGTAGCAATTCAAAACTATGTCACACGAAGAAATACAAGACAGCAGCAAACGGGATTTTACCAAAAGCTGGGTGAACTCATCGAGGTTCCTGTTTTACCTGCAGGTATGTTGTGTTCTGGCCTTTGTATTGGGCGGATGTTATCGTTTATACCACCAGCGTTACCAGGGTCATCCCAAGGTGGAGGTACAGAAGAGTTCGCAATACAAGCCTGATTACGAGCAAAAAAAATAAGCTGAAAAATTTTGCCAGGAACTGCAGTTGGCTATTTTTGCACTCCCAATTTTAGTTCTTATACATCGCAAAGCAAAGTTGGATCTGCCTGCATAAAAAAGCTGTGGCGGAAGAACAAGCGGAAGTAGCTCATTTGGTAGAGCATCCCCACAGAGTTGTGGGGACCAAGGTCGGGATGGCCGACTGGTATCAAATGAAATTGACATATTGCGGAAGTAGCTCATTTGGTAGAGCACGACCTTGCCAAGGTCGGGGTGGCCGGTTCGAGCCCGGTCTTCCGCTCCAGAAAGGTCCCGTCCGGTTTCCGGCCGGGATTTTTTTTGACCTGTTTTTTTTGATAGGAGCCCTGGTGGTGGAACTGGTAGACACGCAGGACTTAAAATCCTGTTCGCAGCAATGCGAGTGCGGGTTCAACTCCCGCCCGGGGCACGGATTTCAGCCGATCAGCGATGATCGGTTTTTTTGTGGGTACAACTATGCTAATACAAATCAGCCCGCTTTCACTTTCAAGTACCCTTTTTTTCGCGCATATATACATCAACTATATAGGTTCAAAAACTCCACTGACTTGTCTATCGAAGCTAACTTACAAGTAGAACTTTTTAAAACATAGGAAGCTTCGGGTCAGAATACACAACCTGCGTTCCCACAATGCGAGCAGGAGAAGTATAGGGATGTTCTTCCGCCTTGCCGGAAGCGAGGATATGCCATACCTGCCAGCCTTTTGCTTTCAGGTAATCTGATACCAGCGCGCGATGACATCGCCACCATACCGCTTCAGAGCACATGTACACAGTAGGTTGCTTCAGGGCGATGGACTGCAGCTCAGTGACGGCACGCTCAAAATCTTCTGTTTCCAT
>DASVLZ010000150.1:0-3055 GCA_036384615.1 Sediminibacterium sp. | reverse complement strand
CCTGTTCAGGATCATCCTTTTCGCGCCACTCGAAGCCGGCGCCATATTCTCCGGACATGATGCCGAGGTGGGTTGCGTACCAGTCGCGCATCTTTGCTGTATCCGCACATTTAAAGAAGATGCCTCCTATACCGGTAACTTTTTTCATGGTCAAATGATTTTGGGCCAAGGATACGGATTTTTTGGGGGAAGTCTGGAGCCTGGAGGTTGGAATTTGGGGTCTGAGGGCGGCTTTTTGCTTCCGAGACCCGCAGAAAACCGAAATACTGCTGTTTTTTGCGTTTTTTGAGGGAGGAGGGGTGCCGGGGCAGGTGGGTGGACATAAAATGGTGAAAAATAGATTCGTTTATGTGTAGGACATATTATAACATTGTCATAGAATATTGACAACTAGCTGCCGGTTTTTTACTACCTGCGGGTTTTTGCGGTAAAAAAAAGGAGGAAGGATGCAATGTTTTTCGTGATTGTGAGGTCTTGGTAAAGGAAGGAAACTTGATCCGATATCTCCTCAATATGAATCATTCATATACAGGAATAATGCCTATATACATTCTAACAAAACCAAAAAGCAAAAGTATGAGAAAATGGAAACTTTTTAGTTTGATCATGTTTGCTATGCTCAGCATGATGACAAACAACCTCGTAGCGCAAGGCGTTCCCATTAGCGGAACCGTGCTTTCAGACGATGGGACACCGCTGGCGGGGGTAACAGTTACCGTTAGCGGTACAAGCCGTACTACTGTAACAGACAGCAAAGGCAAATTCACGATTACTGCAGGCGGAAACGAAACACTGGAATTCAGCTATGTGGGTTATGCCACACAGAGCCTGAAGGCCGCAGCCGGTATGCAGGTACAACTGGCAAAGAGCTCAGCACAACTGGGTGAAGTGGTGGTTACGGCCCTGGGTATCAAAAAAGAGCGGAAAGCGCTGGGATATTCGGTAACCGAGCTGAATGCATCGGAACTGATGAAAAATAAGAACACCAACGTGGTGAACTCCCTGGCAGGTAAAGTTCCCGGTGTAAACATCACGCAGTTCAGTGGCTCGGCAGGTGCGGGTGCATCCATCACTATCCGTGGTGGTAACTCCACATCAGAAGGCAGGCAGAACCAGCCGTTGTTTGTTATCGATGGTGTTATCTATGATAACTCAACCACGGTTACCGGTAATACAGGTACCGATGGTTTATCGCGCAGCAATACCACTTATTCAAACCGTATCATGGATATCAACCCCGAAGACGTTGAGAACCTTTCTGTACTGAAAGGCGCTGCGGCTGCAGCCCTGTATGGTTCACGCGCCGCCGATGGTGTGGTGATCATCACTACCAAAAAAGGTGCGGAAGGATCTACGAGGGTGAATGTGAACAGCAAACTGAGTACTTCATGGGCTAATAAATTACCCGAGGTGCAGACTACATTCGGTGTGGGTTCCTATGCAACCAACGGCGTTTTCAGCAACCTGAACTCTTACAGTTCATGGGGACAGAAATTTACTTCAGCGGATACATTATATGATAATATAGGTTCTTTCTTTCAGAATGGCCTTGTGTATGACAATAACGTAAACGTATCAGGCGGTTCCAAGAACGGTTCTTTTTACCTGTCGGCATCCAACTATGATCAATCAGGTATCGTTCCCAATACCGGTTACGACAAAACCACATTCCGTTTTAACGGTGTACAGAAATACGGGGCATTAACCCTGGAGGCGAATGTGGCTTATTCTGTTGCCAATATCGACAGAACACTGACTACGGCAGGCCTGTACGGAAGCGGTGTGGGAAGTATGCAATCGTTGTATAACTGGCCCCAGGCATTTAACATGAAGCGGTATATTAATTCGGATGGATCACAATACCGCCCTTATGCCGGAACACTTGCACTGGAAAGCGATATTGATAATCCTTACTGGATCATCAATAAGAATAACCTGACATCACAGACCAAACGTATTACCGGCGGTATCAATGCCAATTATAAAATAGCCGACTGGTGGGATGTTACTGCACGTTTGGGTTATGACCAGTATTCTACCAATGATTATACATATATCTCTCCGGGTTCTGCTTTGGCGCCATTATACCAGAATGGACGTCTTAGTAAAGACCTGGTTAGTTATACTTACGCCACTACTACGGTCATGAGTAATTTCCATAAAAAATTCGGTGCTTTTGATACGCACCTGATGCTGGGAAGTACTTCAGAGAATACGCAGACAAACAGCCAGAACCATTGGGGATACAATTTCATTACTGCGGGTACCATCAGCTTTAATAATATAGCCACAGGCAATAAATTCTTCACTGACGGAACAACGAGGAGGCGCCTGCAGGGCGTTTATGGCGAAGCAGGTGTATCGTATAGAAATATTGCCTTCCTTACTGTAACCGGGCGTAATGACTGGTCATCCACATTACCGATAGAGAACAGGTCGTATTTCTATCCTTCTGTAAGCGGTTCATTTGTGTTTACTGAACTGATGCCGAGGAATTCGATCCTTTCTTTTGGTAAAGTGCGTGCCAGCTGGGCGCAGGTGGGTAAAGACGCCAATGCCTATGCAACACTTACTTATGTGAATCCGCCTTATACTATCGGCTCTTATACCCTGGTTGGTAACCAGTGGGCAGCAGGTAACCCCATCCTGAAACCCGAGATACAGGAGTCATGGGAAGTAGGCGGTGAGTTCAGGTTCCTGAATGGCCGTATCGGACTGGATTATACATACTATCACAGCCAGACCAAGAACCAGATTGCACAACCGCGTCTGGCACAGTCCGGCGGGTTTATTTTCAGCTCCCTCAATACAGGCTCTGTGATCAACGAGGGTATGGAAATAGCGATCACAGGTAAACCTGTTGTGAGCAGGGATTTCTCATGGGATGTAACGCTTAACTGGTCTTATAACAAAGGCAGGCTGGGTGCATTTCTTCCCGGTGTAGCTTATTTCTATCCTACAGATGCCCAGTTCGGAACCGTGAAGGCAGCATCTATCCCGAATGGCGGTTATTTCCTTGGTATGACCGGCCAGTCTTACTTCAGGGAAGTGGATT
>DASVLZ010000149.1:0-3271 GCA_036384615.1 Sediminibacterium sp. | reverse complement strand
GAGGTATACCTGAAAGGCCAGCTGCAGATGCGTGATTACCCCGACAGGATACTGGGCAAAAAAGTGGATTTCAATGACGGCGATACCAGCAAGCGGAAGATGGTATTCCTGTCCGAAGCAGTGGCCAGGTATTCAGTGAGTGATGATGGTAAGGAAAAAATAGAAGTTACTTCTTCCAAAGTAAGCGGCAGGAGCAACAGTTTCGGTTTCAGCGATCCGCAGATCGTTTCTTTCTACAACAACAATATAGAAGTTGGGGAAGAACTGAACCCGCGCGGTTTTATCTCACCCATCGCCTCGGGCGCGCTGAACTATTATAAGTATAAACTGGAAGGCAGTTTTTATGAGAATAACAGGCTGATCAACCGCATTAAGGTAACTCCGCGCAGGGAATATGAGCCGCTGTTCTCGGGATATATCAACATCATAGAAGATGAATGGCGCATACAGGGCGTGGACCTGTACCTGCTGAAAAAACAACAGATGCAGTTGCTGGATACAGTAAGGCTGCAGCAGCTGTATGTTCCTTATAAAAATACATGGGTGATCAAGAACCAGGTGATCTATCCTTCAGGAAAGATATTAGGGTTTGATTTCTTCGGAAACTTTGTGCAGGTGTACGACAAGTTCGATATGCAGCCCGTCTTTTCAAAAAAGTTCTTCGATCATGTAACATATAAGTACAATGATTCCGCCACCAAGAAATCCATGGCTTACTGGGACAGCATACGTCCGCTGCCCCTGCTGCAGGAAGAGATGAAGGATTACCGAAAAAAAGACAGCCTGGAACAACTACGGAATGATCCGCATTACCTCGATTCGGTCGACAGGAAGCGGAACAGGTTCCAGCCCGGCTCTCTGATCTTTGGCGGGCAGAACTTCGGGTATACAGCAAAGAAAATTAACTGGGGATATACTTCTGCTGCCAGCGGCCTGAAGTATAATACAGTGGAAGGAGCGGTGGTAGAGCTGAAAGGGTATTACAGCAAGCGGTACGAAGGCAGGAAAGCTTTATTCATCAACCCCGAGTTCAGGTATGGTATTACCAATACGCATTTCAATCCTTCACTCACAGCTACCTACCAGTTCGGGAAAAAATATATACAAACATTCAGCGTGGGCGGGGGAAGAAAAATATTCCAATACAATAATGCCGATCCTGTAAACGATACCTGGAACAGCTTCCATACATTGATGCGCCAGGAAAACTATCTCAAGATTTACGAAGCATACCACCTGCGGCTCATTTACGGTACAGGCATCGGCAACGGCTTGAATGTAAGCCTCGGTTTTCAGTACCAGGACAGGCATCCACTCGATAACCTTCCTGCTATAGCTTCATGGAACAAGCATCCCACGCAGGCCATCACCCCGAACTATCCTTCGGATGTACTTGCCGCACAGATGCAGGCCAACAAATCTTCGGTGCTTACGGCCTCTCTTACCTGGCGGCCGGGCGCAGATTACATAGAAATGCCCGACAGGAAGATCAATATCGGCTCAAAATATCCTGTGATCACGGCCAGCATCAGCCAGGGCATAAAGGGATTGTTAGGCAGCGATGCAGACTTTACCCGCTGGCGCATCAGCGTGAATGATGATATAGATATGAAGCTCGCAGGTAAGTTCAGCTATACGGTTGGTTTCGGGGGATTCCTCAATGCCAATAAGGTATTCCTGCCCGATTACCAGCAATACCTCGGCAACCAGATGTTTGTGATCACGCATAACCTGTCGTCCTTCCTGTTGATGCCTTATTACAAATACAGCAATACATCCGGCTTCAATATAGCAGCCCATGGCGAATACCACCTCAACGGGCTGCTCAGCAACAAGATCCCCCTGTTCAAAAAACTGAACTGCTTCTTCGTGGTAGGCGGCCATGCATTACATATTGCCAACGGCCCTCAATACGCAGAAGCATCCTTCGGCATCGAAAATATTTTCAAAGTGCTGCGCATAGATTTTGTGCAGGGATTTGAATCCACCGGGGGGAAGCCCAGCGGGTTCAGGTTGGGAGTGCCGATCAGGTAGCGATGGGGTTAGCCCGGAACAGACCTGTCAGCCGATACGATCATAACAGCCAGCAGGCTGATAAAAGAACTGGTATAAAAAAGATATTGATAAGGAACATCTATAAAGGAGTAGACCAGCACTACCGTAAATTTTAAACATGCCACCGGAATATGCCGGAGTTGTTTTTTCATTCTTGCCTGGCCAGCTAGGCAACCTGCCATAAACAGAACAGGAGCCAGAAGTGCACAGATCACCAATATGGTATGCTGTTCCCTGATATGGATTGGACCAAAAAATTTTGCAAAGCCCATACTTATGCTGTAGTATTCCGGATTTTGCTCCCATACCCTGGCCGCATGTGTGATGTATTCGCCGGGCAGATGAAGCGCTATTCGAAATGGCTCCAGCCCAAAAGGGAGTATTGCCAGCAACACCAATATAATAGCCACTCCGAGAAGGAAGTTGAGACCGTTTCTTTTTTGTTTATGCATTACCAGAAAATAAAGCAGCATGGCAGGAAACCATCCTGCGAGTGTGTAGCGGCTCAGCAGGCATAAGCCGGCAGCGATACCCGCCAGGAAGAACTTGCGTGAAAACAAAGTAACTGTCAGCAGGCTGTAATAAAATATCACTATCCCTTCTTCAGACAGCCTGATCAGGTTGTGGGAATTTTCGGTATATAACCACCAGAAGAATACACCCATGATCAGGAAAAGAATGATCCCGGAAGCTTTTTTATAATGAGGCCGCCATAAAATGATGCACATGGCAAACGACAGGAATATACCCGCTGAAGTGATCCAGCGCAGATCGAACCCTGCTTTTATTGCTATGAGAAAAGGCATCCACATTCCCGGAAGATAGATGGGCTGTATACCATTCCATATTTCGGGAATGGGCTGGTATACCGTTTTCCAGTTGCCTGCCATAAAGCGTTTACCCATCACTTCCATGATAGGAAGCATATCGGCATCTTTGTAAGAAAGCGGGGTGCCTGTTATCCAGCGGTCTGTAAAATAAACGGTGGCAACTCCTATGAGTAATAGCATGACACACTGGTAGATATGTACCCGGCGAAAAAAGAGGGTTGTTGTTGCCGTATGGAGTTGTTTCTGCTCCGCAATCAATATCAGTATTGAGATTGCGATACCACATAACGTATACAAAATACTGGTAAAGGGGATAAAGACCGGCCACTTTAATAAATAAGTAACGCAAAGGGTCTCCAGTAAGAGACAGGCAATCAGCCATCTTT
>DASVLZ010000148.1:0-6199 GCA_036384615.1 Sediminibacterium sp. | reverse complement strand
TCATAGTCGCAAATGATTATGCCGGGTATTTTTCCCCGTTGTCGCCCACCCAAAATAATGAAAAAGCAGCATTTATGATCATCTCTCTTTTTTGTAAAATTCAACCAAATACGTATTTTTGTAAAAAAAACACGTATCATGACAACTAAGCTTACACTTACGGTAGAAAAAGAGGTGATTGACAGAGCTAAATCATATGCCAGGGACACTGGTCGAAGTCTGTCAGAACTTATCGAACAATACCTGGACAAAATGACCCAGGAACGGACCGAAAAAAAGGTTTCGCCAAAGTTGAAAAAGTTGATTGGTGCGGTCAAACTACCAAAAGACTTCGATGAGAAAAAGGAACTTCGATCTTATTACGAGAAAAAGCACTTATGAGAAAAATCTTTTTGGACACAAATATATTGGTAGATCTCATCGCCGATCGCAAACCTTTCAGCAAATACGCTACTGAAATTTTTGACGCTGCCGAAAGCAAAAAAATCAGGCTATTCACTTCTTCACATTCGATAGCAACCACATATTATCTGTTAAAGAAATACCATAACGATAAAATGTTAAGGGGAATAATGCTGAGCTTATTTGACTACATAACTATCGTGCCGGTCGATACGTCAATATTAACGCAAGGGCTAAGATCAAAACATAAGGATTTTGAAGATTCAATACAGATCCATTGTGCGATAACAGTCGAAAATATCAGCTGTATCGTAACGAGGAATATCAAAGATTTTAAAGCCAGCGAAGTGAGTGTTCTTGCACCGGATGAATTTTGCTCAACACTTTGACAAACCTGCCCATAATAATGAACGCAATCGAAACATACATCCAGCAGTTCCCGGGCAATATTCAGGAAATCCTGCAAAACATCAGAAAGCTGGTAAAAGATAACGCACCCGGAGCCGAAGAATCACTTGCTTACGGTATGCCCGCCTACAAGACAAACAAAAAGCCCCTGGTCTATTTTGCGGCGTTTAAAAACCATATCGGGTTGTATGCAACCCCATCGGGACACCGCGAATTCCAGGAGGAGCTTTCAAAATATAAACAGGGCAAAGGCTCCGTACAGTTCCCGATTGATAAACCCATTCCATACAAACTGATTGAACGGATCATCAGGTTCAGGGTAACCGAAAACAAGCAGAAAGCAAATAAACCGGCTAAGAAAACAACGAAACACTGACCATCGGTTTAGTATTTATACAGTGGGAAATATTTCATTCTATCCGATCACTACAACCGTTTTCCCTGCAGCCACCTGCAATACCTTCTCTTCCCCATTCACCTTCAGTCTGCATGTATTGCCGCTTTTCGACAGTACGGATAACGCAATCACTTTCCCATTCTTCCATTCCATATCTATCACAAAACCGCCGCGTGCACAGATGCCTTTCACAGCGCCATCGGCCCAGGCTGCCGGAAGGGCGGGCAACAATTCAATGGCATCTTCGTGCGATTGTACCAGCATTTCAGCGATACCTGCCGTGCCTCCGAAGTTACCATCTATCTGGAACGGTGGGTGTGTATCGAAGAGATTATTGAGTGTTGACTTCGCCAGCAGGGCCTCCACATTGTTCCATGCGGCTTCCCCATCTTTCAGCCGCGCATAAAAATTAATGATCCATGCCCGGCTCCACCCGGTGTGACCACCGCCGTTCTTCAGTCTTCTTTCCAAAGTCTTCTTAGCCGCAGCAAACAGTTCAGGAGTTTGTGCAGTAATGCTGTTGCCGGGATACAAACCGAATAAATGCGAGATATGCCTGTGACCGGGTTCCGTTTCTTCATAATCTTCTATCCATTCCTGTATACCACCTGTAGAAGGGCTTATCCGTATCGGGGGCAGTTTGGCCAGCGTTTGTTTCAGCCGGTTAAGGAAAGCGGGATCATCGCCGGTTATCTCGCCTGCATGAATGCATCCATCGAGGAATGCCTGCAGGGTTTCAATATCTATGGTGGGTGCATAAGTGATCTGCGCGCGGGTGCGGGTGCCGGGAACATAATAGGAATTTTCGGGCGACATAGACGGCACCGTTACCAGGTAACCATTCTTATCAGGCCGCAGGAAATCCAGCACAAACAAAGCCGCTTCTTTCATGATGGGATATCCTTTGTTTTTCAGGAAATCCTTATCCTGCGTAAACATATAATGTTCCCAGATATGCGTGCACAGCCAGCTTGCCGACAAAGGCGATGTGCCCCAATGAATACCGGCGTTGATACCTGTTTTACCAAAGATATCCGTTGCATGGTGCATGGTCCATCCCTTTGCGTGGTACATGGATGAAGCCGTAACCCTGCCGGGCACGCGGTAGGCATCGATAAAATTCATATACGGCGCTGTGGTTTCGGAGAGATTGCACACCTCCGCAGGCCAGTAATTCATTTGTATGTTGATGTTGGTATGGTAGTCAGACTCCCAGGGTGCATTGTACTGTTCATTCCACACACCCTGCAGGTTGGCCGGCAGACGGCCGGGTTTGCGCGAAGAAGAGATCAACAGGTATCTCCCGAACTGGAAATACAAAGCAGCCAGTCCCGGATCACTCTTACCCTGTTTCACGGAATCGAGGCGTATGTTAGTAGGTATATGCGAGCGGCTGGCAGCTGCAGAAAGCCGGAGACTCATCCGGCCAAATAATGCGTTGAATTCTGCCATATGCCTTGCCTTCATCTCTGTATAACCCACAGGAACCGCTTTATCTATTATAGACCTGCAAATGGCCAGGCTGTTGATGCTGCGGTCATAATCCAGTTTGCTGAAATCATAGTCTGTTGCTGCCGTTACCAGCAGGGTAATGCTGCTGGCACCATTCACGAGCAGGGTATTATTGATTCCCCGGATGGTTCCCCCTTCGGGGATGGCTTTTACCAGTGCATGAAATTTCATCTCTTCCCCGCCTTTCCCGTTCATTGAATCCGTTACATCTGTCAGCTGCCCGTTCATCTGCAGTTCATCCTCGCCATTGACCGTTACAGAAGCATCTCGTTCCCTTGCAAGGTGTACCCTGCAACGAATGGCATTGGGTTTGTCGGTGCTGATCCTTACCACGATGCAATTCTGCGGCGCAGAAGCAAACACTTCCCGGGTATAATGCACATTACCGATATCATAGCTGGTAGTTACCACGGCTGTTGCGAGATTGAGCTCGTGCCTGATATTTTTAGCACCGCCGTTCTCTCCGAAATCGATCAGCAGGTCGCCCAGTGTCTGGTATGAGCGGAAACGGGGCGGCGTGGCAAGCATGTATTTGCTGGCCAGTTCATACGCTTTTGTTACTTTACCATCCAGCACCAGTTGCTGTATTTCCGCAAGATGTTGACCGGCCCCGGGATTGTTTACATTCATCTTATTACCGGCCCAGAGGCTTTCTTCATTCAGCTGTATGCGTTCATTATCTATGCGGCCGAATACCATGGCACCCATACGGCCATTGCCTACCGGCAGCGCTTCCGTCCATTCATTTGCGGGCCGCGCATACCATATTTTCAAATCCTTATCCTGCGCAACGGCTGCCAGTTGCAGGAAGATGACCAGGATACAGAGAGAGAGATTGTTTTTCATATGCATAAATGGATATAATTATTGATGTACCTGTGCCGCCGGCCTTACTTCCGTTCCTGCAGTTTGGGTAAGGCCATCACCCAATGCTTTCCGGTATGTATCAGCAATCCCGTTCAGCCTGCTTACGATGTCGGGATGCTGTTCTTTTACATCCCTGTCTTCGCCGGGATCAGTTGAGAGGTCATATAATGCGAGGGGAACATTTACTTCGCCATGTTTGCCGGGATACCTGTCGCCGCCTATCGTAGCAGGCGGCCCATAGGTTTGCGACCGGGCGGGGAATACGAGTTTCCATTTTCCCTTGCGTATGGCTTTCAGGTTATTCTTATCGTAATAATAAGCAAATTCATCGCGCGGGTGCCTGCTGTCATTGCCCAGCAACAGGTCTTTGAAATCAATGCCATCGATCTTTTTCACAGGCATGGCTGCGCCGGTGATAGCTGCGAGTGTGGGTAATATATCCATATTCGTGAGCAGGTCGTTATTTACAGTGCCTCCATGGGTATGTCCCTTCCAGCTAATGATACAGGGTACTTTCAATCCGCCATCCCAGGCAGTACCCTTGCCCTCCCTGAGACCGGAAGTATTACCTGCATGGTTGCCGAAAGTAAGCCAGGGTCCATTATCGCTCGTAAAGATCACGATGGTATTCTCCAGCAGGTGATCCCTGCTCAAAGTATTCATCACTTCTCCTACCGACCAGTCCACCTCTTCCATCACATCACCAAAAAGGCCTGCACCGCTTTTTCCTTTGAACCTGCCTGATACACCCAGCGGCACATGCACCATGGAATGCGCAAAGTACAGGAAGAAAGGGTGGTATTTATTCTTCCTGATAAAAGACACCGCCCTCTCTGTATAAGCCGTGGTAAGACTGTCCTGGTCATTGAATGAAGAGATGATCTTCACCGTGCGGTTACCGTCTATCAAAGGCAGCGGCGGGTATTTGGCTCTCCAGAAAGAAGTGTCTTTCCAACGCTCCCCGTTATAATCATAAGCCCACATATCATTCGAATAGGGAAGCCCGAAAAATTCATCAAACCCGTTCTGCAAGGGCAGGTAAGGCACTTTATGCCCGAGATGCCATTTGCCCACCATGCCTGTTCTGTAACCCTTTGCTTTCAGTATTTCAGCTATCGTTTGTTCATCGGGGTTCAAAGCTATTTTGGAATTGTGGTCAATAGCCCCGCTGATCCCTATGCGTGTGGGATAACAACCTGTAAGCAGGGCGGCGCGCGATGCCGTGCATACCGCCTGTGCCGCATAAAAATCCGTGAACCGCACACCGCCTGCGGCAAGTGCATCTATATTGGGCGTTTTGTAAGGGCCGCCACCATAACATACAGGATCTCCATAGCCCATATCATCCATAAAAATGATGACCACATTGGGCGGATTACTTTTAGTACCGTTATCGGATCTATCTTTTGTGTGATAAAATCCCGAGAGGAAAATGACTGCAGCTATTGCAGGCGCCAGCATCTTTATTTTCTGTGTATGTATCATTCGTATACGGTTGGAAATAATGATGCATCAATGAACTGTTCCCGGTTTTTCCGACACTTCCAACACCCATATATAACGGGAAGCAGTTTTCAATGCCTGCGGAAGCTGTATCACTGCACCATCGTTTGTCCTTCGCCAGTTGATCTTATGATCACTGCCCAGCAATTGTACATCCGCATTTCCGGGGAATACCATCTGGTTTATCGACAGCTCTTTTTCAGGATAGGTAAACAGGTAAATGAATTTTGTTTTCCCATCATCAGACTGGGAAAAACGTATGGAATCGCCCTGTGAAAAATGCTTGTACATTCTTGTATGATAGATGGCCCCTCCATTTATTTTCATCCATTTGCCGATAGCTTCGAGGCGCTGGTATGCCGTATCGCTCCATTCGCCATCCGGGCCCGGGCCGATGTTCAGCAAAAGATTACCGCCCTTGCTGATGATATCCACCAGCTTGCGGAGCAGTTCATCCACGGGCTTGTACACATCATTCGGTACATAGCTCCAGCTCTGTCCCATCGTCATACAGGTTTCCCACGGATAAGGCAATCCTTCTTCCGGTATATGCTGTTCAGGGGTAAGGTAATTCTGGTACACACCGGGCACGGCCCTGTCTACCACGATCAGTCCCGGCTGTCTGGCCCTTGCGTTCTTTACCAGCAGTGGCATATCTATGTCCTGGCTCTGCGGGTTGCGCGCCACCCTGCTGCCTTCATACACTTCCATCATATCTGCTTTCAGCTCTTCATCGGTTTTGGTGCGTACCCATCCCCCATCGAGCCAGAGTATATCCAGCCTGCCATAATTGCTCGCCAGTTCATCGATCTGTGTATGCGTATAGTCCACAAATTTTTTCCATTGGGCGGGATATTTCTGAATGGAATAGTTGGGGTTGCGGTCGGCGGGCGGGAACCTGTTCCACCAGTACGCATCGCTGTGCCAGTCGGGCTTTGAGAAATAAGCGCCTATCCAGAAATCCTGTTTCCTGAATGCGGAGAATATCTCTTTCGTAACATCGCTCCGCGGGTTGGTGGAATAAGGTGTTTTCGCATCGGTTATTTTGTAATCGGTGGTTTTGGTATCGAACATGCAAAAACCATCATGGTGCTTTGTCGTGAATACCTC
>DASVLZ010000147.1:0-7990 GCA_036384615.1 Sediminibacterium sp. | reverse complement strand
ATCGTGAGTTATATCGTGAGTTATATCGTGAGTTATATCGTGAGTTGGCGTGAGTTGCAGTGGGAATTGTTGGAAAATGTAAAAGGGTTTGTATCAGTTCCGATACAAACCCTTTTTATGAAAAACATTTGCTTCTCTTCAGCATTCCTAATTCCGGTTCATACTCCCATCTTTCATCTATATCAACTCACTCTCTCACGCCAACTCACGCCAACTCACGCCAACTCACGATATAACTCACGATATAACTCACGCCTACGCCACAGCTTTCTTCACCAAGTCCGCAGCCTCGCTGAGGAGGATAGCTGACTGCACTTTCAGGCCGCTTTCATCGATAAGCTTTTTGGCTTCTTCGGCGTTGGTACCCTGGAGGCGTACGATGATGGGGATCTGGATATTGCCCAGTTTGTTGAAAGCTTCAATCACACCTGCAGCCACCCTGTCGCAACGCACGATACCGCCGAAAATATTGATCAGGATCGCTTTTACATTGGGGTCTTTGAGGATGATGCGGAAACCGGCTTCCACTGTTTGCGCATTGGCGCTGCCGCCTACATCGAGGAAGTTGGCAGGCTCGCCGCCGCTCAGTTTGATCATATCCATGGTAGCCATGGCCAGGCCGGCGCCGTTTACCATACAGCCTACATTGCCATCCAGTTTCACAAAGTTGAGGTTGTATTGTCCGGCTTCCACTTCTGTGGGATCTTCTTCGGTAACATCGCGCAGCGCGGCAATATCTGCATGGCGCATCAGTGCGTTATCATCTATATTCATCTTGCAGTCAACGGCAATGATCTTGTCGTCACTGGTCTTGAACAGCGGGTTGATCTCGAGCATGCCGCAATCCAGTCCTACATAGGCATTGTACAGGCTGGTCACAAATTTCACGCAGCTCTTGAACGATTCACCGCTCAGGCCCAGGTTAAAAGCGATCTTCCTTGCCTGGAAAGCCTGCAGGCCACCGCCGGGGTGTACCCATTCCTTGAATATTTTATCGGGTGTGTTGTGTGCTACTTCTTCAATATCCATACCGCCTTCGGTGCTGTACATGATCACGTTCTGGCCTTTGGAGCGGTCGAGCAGGATGGAGAGGTAAAATTCTTTTACAGGGTTGGGGCCGGGATAGTATACATCCTGTGCTACCAGTATCTTGTTTACTTTTTTACCGGAAGGGCCGGTCTGGATGGTTACCAGTGTGCCGCCCAGTATGTTTTTGGCGATGGTGGTGGCATCTTCCAGGCTCTTGGCCACTGCCACGCCGCGCTGTTCGCTGCCTTCTATTTTACCCTTGCCGCGGCCACCGGCATGTATCTGGGCCTTGATCACTGCAAAACTATTGCCTGTCTGGGTCTTTATCTGGCGGTAAGCCTCTTCAGCGGCCATAACGGTATCAACGGCAATGCCTTCCTGTACGGGTACATTGTATTTCTTCAGCAGCTCTTTTGCTTGGTATTCATGCAGGTTCATGGGTAAAACTGATTTGCCCGCGAAGATACGTGAAACCTTTGGTAGAAATTCCCGTTTTCGGCATTATTGTTGTAACATTAAAGCGCATTTTTACAGGAACTTCTTATTTTTAATCGACTAAAAAGCAAACTTCACATTTATGAAAAAAGTATTCCTTGCAACGGCCCTGCTGGTAGCATCCGCGGGCATCTTTTCCTTTACCGGCCAGTTTGCCGACACCTACACTGTAGATGTGGCAAAGAGCAAAGCGGACTGGACAGGATCTGCTGATAATCGCTACCATGCCGGTAACGTTTCTTTGAAAAGCGGCACCGTAACGGTGGATAACGGGAAGATCACCGGCGGTAAATTCGTATTTGATCTTACCACGATCAAAACCACCGATGGTACCGGTGAAAGGCTGGAAGGGCACCTGAAATCTCCCGATTTCTTTGATGTGGCCAAATTCGGGGAAGCTACTTATGAAGTAACCAGTGTTAACTACACTTCCGAGAACCTGGCGCAGGTAAGCGGTAACCTGGTGGTGAAAGGCGTTTCCGTACCGCTCAGCTTTCCTGTGAAAGTACGCGGACTGAAAGACGGCAAACTGTTTGCCGAAGCGTATTTTACCCTGGATTCCACTCCCTTCAGCAAAAGGGCCTACGGCGTAGAAATTGCCGCACACCTTTTTGCGAATAAATAATCGCTGGGGGTTGAACAGATGAACAAGGAGCAAGGAACTGATGAGCAATAGATCGGAGCAGGTGAATCCTCACCATCCTTTCCGATCCTTATTCATCTGTTCCTTGCTCCTTGTTCATCTGTTCCCCTCCCTCCTAAATTTTTCCCATGCCCCTTATCAACCTCTCATCCATTCCTCCCAAAGATATCTGCCCCGGTTATTCGGCGCGGTTTATTCATACGGATAGTATGACGTTCTCTTATCTTGATGTAAAGGCGGGCGCATCATTGCCGGAGCATTCCCATCCGCATGAGCAGGTGGCGCATGTGCTGGAAGGAGAGTTCCAGCTAACGCTGGATGGCGAACCTATCCGCTTCGGTCCCGGCCAGGTGATCGTGATCCCTTCAAACGTAAAACATTCAGGGCTGGCTATTACCAACTGTACATTGCTGGATGTGTTTCAACCAGTGAGAGAAGACTATAGAATGTTGAGCAGATGAACAAGGAACAGATGAGCAATAGATCGGAGCAGGTGAATCCTCACCATCCTTTCCGATCCTTATTCATCTGTTCCTTGTTCATCTGTTCCTTAGTTCCTTGCTCATCTGTTCTCTTCTGTTACCCGAGTTTTTTGATTTCTTCCGTGAGTTTCGGCACTACTTCAAAAGCATCGCCTACAATACCATAATCTGCGGCTTTGAAGAAAGGGGCTTCGGGGTCTTTGTTGATGACAACGATCACTTTGCTGCGGTTAACGCCGGCAAGGTGTTGTATGGCTCCTGATATGCCAATGGCAATATAGAGGTTGGGTGCAATCTGTATACCGGTTTGTCCCACATGTTCATGGTGCGGTCTCCAGTGGGCATCGGCCACAGGGCGGCTGCAGGCGGTGGCGGCATGCAATGCCTTGGCGAGGTCGAGTACCAGTCCCCAGTTCTCGGGTCCTTTCAGTCCGCGTCCGCCGCTTACTACTATATCGGCTTCGGTAAGGGGAACTTCGCCGCTTACTTTATTCACTGCAGTTATTTTTATCCTGGATGCTTCCGGTGTAATGTTCAGCGCAGCAACTTCAGCAGTACCTGTTCCTTCTGTAACATGACAGCTGTTAGGGCTTACTGAAATCACTTTCACAGGACTGCTGATGCTTACATTGGCGAATGCCTTGCCGGAGAAAACACTTTTGCGTACTACGAAGCCATTGGATGTATCGGGCAGGGCATTGGCACCGGCTACCAGTCCGGCTTTAAGTCTTACCGCCACACGCGCCGCAACTGCTTTGCCTGTCTGGTTATGGGAGAATACCACTGTATCTGCACCGGTTTGTGCAACGGCATCGGCAATGGCTTTGGCATATACCTGTGCATCCATCGTATCAAATGCCTGGTCAGCCGCATGGTACACTTTCTTAATGCCATATTTACCGAGTGAGGCAAGATCATCCGTAACGGTTCCTAGTACCAGTGCTTCGGCGCTGGTGCCTGTTTGTTCTGCCAGCCTGGCCCCGTAGCTGAGCGCTTCAAACGAAGTTTTTTTGATATGCCCTTCTGTCTGGTCTATGAAAACAAGTATCATGGGTGTTGTGTTTGTGGGTTTGAGAGGTTGGGAGTTTGTGGTGATGATCATGCACTATCGACTATGGACTATGGACCATAAACTAAATCACTTTCGCTTCTTCGTGCAGCAGCCTTACCAGTTCGGCAACATTATCGGGGCTCACGAGTTTTACACCGGCTTTGGCGGGCGGGAGTTCATAGCCTGCGATTTGCGTTAATGGCTCTGCAGCGGCGGGTTCTACCACTTTCAATGGTTTGGTACGTGCGGCCATGATTCCCCTCATATTGGGGATGCGTTGTTCGGCCACACCTTTCTGGCAGCTTACCACGAGCGGCAGGTTTACTTCCGCCACTTCTTCGCCGCCTTCTATTTCACGGGTAACGGTGGCTTTACTTCCTTCGAGATCAAATTTTGTGGCGAGAGATATATACGGCATATCCAGCATTTCTGCTACCATACCGCCAACGGAAGCACCGTTGTAATCTATCGTTTCCTTACCTGTGAATACGAGGTCATAACCGCCCTGCTTTGCTATCTCAGCTATCTGCGCAGCGATATAATAACTATCGTTGCTGGTAGCATTTACACGGATGGCTTCATCGCCGCCCAATGCCAGCGCTTTGCGGATAACAGGCTCTGTATCGGCACCGCCTACCGTAACCAGGTGCAATACAACAGAAGGGTCTTTCTCCTTCAGTTCAATGGCGCGCACCAGTGCATACCATTCGTCGTAGGGATTGATGATCCACTGCACACCGGCCTCATCAAATTTGGTATTGCCTTCCGTAAAGGCGATCTTGGCAGTTGTGTCGGGGGTTTTGCTTACGCAGACAAGTATTTTCATATGCTCCGTTTAAAATTGGTTGCATAAACAACCATTGCAAATATAAGTAAAAAGTGAAAAGTCAAAAGTGAAAAGTCAAAAGTGAAAAGTCAAGACAAATACGGTTTTTCTTTTCACCTTTCACTTTTGACTTTTCACTTACTTTGCCGGTAATGGACAGGGTAGCACGTATACTGGAGTTTCTTTCAGCCAATCCCAAAGACAGTTTCCTGCGCCACGCACTGGCGCTGGAATACCTGAAACTGGGGGAAGACCGGAAAGCGCGGGAATTGTTTGAAGCGGTATTAACGGATGACCCGGGTTATGTTGGGTCTTACTACCATCTTGCCAAGCTGATGGAAAATATGCAGGAAACAAGCAAAGCCATCCACTGGTACGAAAAGGGAATGGAAGCCGCTAAAAATGCCGGTGATCAGCATTCCTATAATGAACTGCAGGCGGCATATGAAGACTTGGTGTATTGAGGGATTGCAAATTGCAGATTGCAGATTGGGATTGTATGTATGAATGTTTTTAATCTGCAATCTGCGATCTGCAATTTGCAATCTACCATCTGCCATCAAAAACTATTCTTATGATTACGACAAATCAATACGATGCGGTGAAATACCGGACACCTGTGGGGAGCCGGCTGAACTGCAAAGGATGGGTGCAGGAAGCTGCATTGCGTATGTTGCTGAACAATCTCAATCCCGATGTGGCGGAACGGCCTGATGACCTGATTGTGTATGGCGGACGGGGCAAGGCAGCCCGCAATTTCGAAAGCCTCGACCTGATCATCCGGTCATTGAAATCACTGGAAGAAGATGAAACATTGCTGATACAGAGCGGGAAGCCTGTAGGCATACTCAAAACGCATAAGGATGCCCCGCGCGTGCTGCTTTCCAACTCGCAACTGGTACCGAAATGGGCCAACTGGGAACACTTTAATGAACTGGAAAAGAAAGGGCTCATGATGTACGGGCAGATGACGGCAGGAAGCTGGATATACATCGGCTCGCAGGGTATTGTGCAGGGAACCTATGAAACCTTTGCTGCGGTGGCAGATAAACATTTCGGAGGTTCATTGAAGAATACGCTGAGTGTTACGGCCGGTCTTGGCGGTATGGGCGGCGCACAGCCACTGGCCGTTACCATGAATGATGGGGTTTGCCTTGTGGCCGAAGTGGAAGAATGGCGTATTGATAAAAGGCTGGAGACAAAATACCTCGACAGCAAATTCACCGACCTCGATGCGGCCATTGACCGCGCGGTAGCGGCGAAAGCTGCGGGAGAGCGCCTGAGCATAGGCGTGCTGTGTAATGCCGTAGCATTGCTGCAGCGTTTGATCGAAAGAAATATCAGTGTGGATATACTTACAGACCAGACATCGGCACACGATCCCCTGATCGGTTATATTCCGCATACACTATCAAATGAAGAGGCAAATACGCTGCGCGAAACAGACCCCGCGCGCTATACAGAGCTGGCCTATGACAGTATGAAGCTTCATGTGGAGCTGATGCTGCAGCTGCAGAAAAAAGACGCTGTTACTTTTGATTACGGTAATAACCTGCGGGCACGTGCGCAGGAGCATGGCCTGCAGAATGCATTTGATTTCCCAGGGTTTGTACCGGCATATATACGTCCGCTGTTCTGTGAGGGCAAAGGCCCTTTCCGCTGGGCGGCATTGAGCGGCGACCCGGGAGATATTGCCGTTACCGATAAGGTGATCATGGAGATGTTTCCCGAAAACAAAAGCCTGCAGCGCTGGATGAAGATGGCCAGGGAAAGGATCGCATTCCAGGGATTGCCTGCGCGCATCTGCTGGCTGGGCCAGGGTGAGCGGGAAAAAGCGGGACTGGCTTTTAACGAACTGGTACGGGCCGGTAAAGTAAAAGCGCCGATCGTGATAGGCCGCGACCATCTTGATACAGGCTCCGTTGCATCGCCCAACAGGGAAACGGAAGCCATGCTGGATGGCTCGGATGCTGTTGCCGACTGGCCCATACTGAATGCACTGGTAAATACCGCTGGCGGTGCCAGCTGGGTAAGCCTGCACCATGGCGGTGGTGTGGGCATGGGGTACAGCATACATGCCGGTATGGTGATCGTGGCCGATGGCACCGAAGATGCGGCCATGCGACTGGCAAGGGTACTGCGCAATGACCCCGGCATGGGCGTAATACGCCATGCCGATGCCGGTTATGACCTGGCAAAAGAAACACTGGAAAAACACCAGCTGGGAATACGGAACAGGTAAGCAATCCCTGCATAACCGCCTGTGCCATAGCAAATAACAGTCCCCGCATCCATCCCATTACTTTACTCCCAGCTTCCGGGTCGGAGAATCCTGCCATGAAAAAACGGCTTCAGGCTTACCGCCAGGCCCCCAATTGCCTGCCACCTATAAGGGGTTTTTCATGTACCAGGTAGGGGGATGTCCCATAGATATCCCATAGATGTTCCATAGATATTCCATATCTATATAGATATGGAATATCTATGGAACATCTATGAAATATCAATAAGACACCTGTATTGATGACCGCTGGTTGGTGCCTTGTTAACGGGGAGCAAAGCAAAGGCCCACATGATGGCTTTGCGGGGAAAACATGGATAGAAACAGGAAAGGAGGCCTTAAGGGCCTCCTTTCTGGTTATTTGCTACCGGGTATCTCCGGGGAACGCGGTGTATGCGTGTTTCCCGGAGTTTTATTCAATATTACTCAGCTTCCTCTTGATCCGCCCGTTTTAACGGGTTTTTTGGCTGGGCCGGCGGCTTTGGTGCCGGGTTTGGCGATGAATTTAGAATTGCCGCCCATCATGGAACCCTTATTGTTTTTCCCGGGCTTGCCGTTGTTCTTATTGTTTACAGGTAATGACATAACTAATGATTTTTCAGCAGGTAAGATACATAAATTACCGGTTGATACCAAGCCGCCCGGGTGAATGATGAACAGGTAATCAATCCAGCCGGTGTATCAGCTCATCGTCTATTTTCCGGAACAGGTGATAAGGTTTATATGCCCGCCATTCGGGGAGCGACATCAGTTCAATAAAATAGTTGAGCTTTTTCTTCCTGAATTCCTGTTGTGTTTGTTCGGGCATATTGAGTGCTATTATCCAGCCATTCTCTTCGCTCACTTCATCATACCATTCCTGGTAATATTCCTTGTCGCTGCTGTGGAAATTGAGCACGTTCTCCGCTATGAGAATGTATTTGTAAATGCCCTGGTCAAACAAAAGGTCCATCACCTCGCGCTTGATCTCCATGATATCGTTTTCGATGGCATCATTCCATTCACCCAGTAACTCTATCACGGCAAAATGCAGTTCATAGTCTGCATAAATGATCTTCATGTACAGTGTACGGCTGCCGAAATCATCCCACTGCGGATGTATATAATAGTTGTAAACCGTTTGCGAAAATTCAAACTCGCTGTACTTCCTTCCGAAAAAAGGCGATCTCGGGTCCTCCTCCGA
>DASVLZ010000146.1:0-4179 GCA_036384615.1 Sediminibacterium sp. | reverse complement strand
TGGGCCACCAGTTCTGTTTCCTGTACATCGGCCCGGCTTTTCAGGAAGCTGCCCTTTCTTCCGAAGATGCTGTACGCCGGCAGGGGTTCCCTTACCTGGTAACCCGATTTGAGCCTTACACGCAGGGTGGGATAGTATAACAGTATCTCGAAATAATCATCCACCCTTGAGTTGGGGCGGGTAATGCGCAGGTCGGCAAATACGGATTGCGGCATGCCGAACAGGTACACGGACTGGTCGATCAGGTGGGGACTCAGGTCATTCAGTATGCCCGCGCCGGGGCCGGGGGTTTCTTTATGGGGTTTGGGACTGAGTTCATCCTTGAACCGGTCAAAATGAAATTCGGCTTCCACGATCTCGCCCAGCCATCCTTCCTTAATAACTTTCTCCACCGTTTTAAAATCGCTATCCCAGCGGCGGTTTTGGAAAACGGATATCATTTTCCCGTGTTCTGCTGCTATTGTTTTCAAACGGTATGCTTCATCCAGCGTAGAGGTAAATGCTTTCTCTACCACTACATGCTTCCCGGCTTCGAGCGCTTTTGATGCATATTCAAAATGCGTGGCTGTAGGCGTGTTCACTACCACCAGTTCAATGGAATCATCATTCAGTATCTCTTCCAGAGAGCGGTATATCCTCGCGTCTGGATATAATTGTGCGGAATCCGATTTTGTTCTTTCCCAGATCCCCGTCAGCTCAAAGCCCGGGTGCAGGTGAATAAACGGGGCATGAAAGGCCTTGCCTGATAACCCAAAAGAGAGTACAGCGGTTTTGATAGGTGACATGAGGTAAAGGTAAGTAATTGCAGATGGCAGATTGCAAATTGCCGATTGGGAAAACATGTTGTTCGGAATCTTCCATTCTCCCCTCAATCTGCCATCTGCAATCTGCCATCTGCAATCACTTAATCTTCTTCCATGTCTGCAACAAAACCTTTCCCTGTGAGGTGGTGCCGGTGAGTTTCAGCTCATCGTTTACGAGTATGAGCGTGGCGGGCTTGTATTCCAGGCCGCTGGTGCAGCTGTTGCCCAGGCTGGTAGTGTTGAACTGGTTGCGGATATCGGTGGTGGTGATGTTTTTCCATGCGGCGTCCGTGGGTCTTACACAATAGGCGTTTTTCTTCAGCACCGTAATGATGGCATCGGCTGTTGCAGGATCAATGGATATGATGGAGCCGGCGAGGGCGCTGTCATCATTATTGGTAAGCACCAGCTGCCAGTTGCCCTCGAGCTGAAACAGCCCGGCAGGAGCGGGGGGCAGTTTCCTGGCGGCACAGGCATATAAAAAGGAGGAAATAATAAAGCCAATAATAATATGTCCTGGTATTTTCTTCATGGCTGCCGATCTTATTGCATAATTACGGTTTTCATAGAGGCCATATTTATGATCTTTTTAGAAAAAATTGCATAATTCACAGATTTTCTTCGATTTATAAGGTCATTGAGGCTATCTTTAAAACAATGCAATGCCAAATGAAGAACGAATTTGTACAGGTACAGTATTGTGAACCCCATCGCACACGAACAAAAGCCATCCTGCATGAGTGCCCCGACATGCGGAAACTGATCGGAAAAAATCCCTATACTGCCCTTGCCATCCTGGGAACGGTGGCCGTACAACTGGCGGCCTGCTGGCTGGTATCTGACCAGCCCTGGTGGTTGATCGTTCTTACGGCTTATACCATAGGTGCTTTTGCCGACCATGCTTTATTTGTATTGATTCATGAATGTGCGCATAAACTGGTATTCCGCGGGCATACGGCTAACAGGCTTATGGGACTGGTGGCCAATATACCACTGCTTTTTCCCAGTGCGGTTTCTTTCGAGAAATACCATATCAAACACCATTCCTTCCAGGGCATTCATGAACTGGATGGTGACCTGCCCAATTACTGGGAAGCGAAACTGATCAACAATTTTTTCATTGGTAAAATTATCTGGCTGCTGCTGTACCCGTTCTTCCAGTTGTTCCGCATGCCCAGGCTGAAAGAGATCAAACCTTTCGATAAGTGGACAGCACTGAACTGGGTTGTGCAGCTGGCCGTGGTTTTCCTGGTATCCTGGTTGCTGGGAGTAAAGGGGATCGCATTCTTAATATGCAGTTTTTTCTTTTCCGTGGGATTGCATCCGCTGGGAGCAAGATGGATACAGGAACATTACCTGACCGATGGCAAACAGGAAACCTATAGTTATTATGGTGTATTGAATAATGTAGCCTTTAATGTGGGATATCATAATGAGCACCACGATTTTCCCTCCATACCCTGGAACAGGCTGCCACAGGTAAGGAAGAATGCGCCTGCATTTTATAATACGCTTTCTTACCACACATCCTGGACAAAACTTTTTTTCAGGTTCCTTTTTGATAGGGAAATATCCCTTTTCTCCCGCATCATCCGTTCCGATCGCGGCAAAGTACCTCTTACCGATCAGTCAAAACCAGATGTAGAGTTGATCGGCCATAAGTTGATCAGTTGAGTGGTTGACCAGTTAACAAGGATGGATCATAATATCAACCAATCAACCTGTCAACTTACCAACCAATTAACTTATTAGCCATTTAACACATTCTTTACTGTTATATAACAGGTAAAGCTGTAATTTTGCACCCTGAAAATGAGCGCGTAGTTATATCAACTACCAAATCTCGACAGGAGATGTAATCTGTACAGCCTCTTCTAACGATTGGATCGATTTTCCCCCTGTTCCGCGCTCATACGAAACTTAATATTAAAAAGGATCAATATTATGACAAGCAATGTTATGCCCTCTATTGTACAAATAGAAGCAAATGAACTGAAAGCCCTGGTGAAAGAAGTGAAAGAAACCGTAGCCGCCGATGTTATGCGCAAACCCGTAGCACAACGTAAATCGTTTGGTGTTGCCGACCTGTGGAACATCCGCCGTAAAATGAAAACCGCCAGCCTCGCTGCGCATTACGGACTGTAGGCGTGAAATGTGAAACGTCAAACGTCAAACGTGAAACGTGAAAGGGGGAATGTGAATAGGAAAGCCAATAGCTAACAGCCAAAAGCGATTAGCTATTGGCTACCACAGTTGTTTTCCCTGGTAAAAATCCAGCACTTTAGAACGAAGTATGTAGTCGTATCTGGCGGCTATAAGGTTGGCCGTTGCCCTGTCGAGGTTATTCTTGGCCAGCATATACTCCACGGAAGTATTTACCCCTGCATTGAAGCGGACCTCCGCTGCTTTAAATGATACAGTAAAATCATTTACCTGCCGGCTCAGTGCCTGGTAGCGTTCAAATGCACTGTTCATGTTGATATATGCCTGGTCTATATCCTGCCGCAGTTGTGTTTTAATAGTCTGCGATTCAAAGTCCGCTCTTTTTTCCAGTATCTGAGCCTGCTTTACACGGCTTCTTGCCTGCAAACCGTTCAGTATCGGTATCTGCAAGCCAATGCTCAATGACGAATTGAAATTGTTCTTCCACTGGTCTCCATAACTGATCTTGTGACTCTGGTAGTTGTTCTGCGGCGCAAACACAGGCGTTTTGGTGCTGCCGATATTTACATATGCACCGGTAGCCACATCGGTGGCGCCGAGAAATTGTTGTGTGGATGCCACACTGGAATAATTGGTACCCAATCCTCCATTAAAACTCAGCACAGGATATAGTTGCCCTTTTGCGCTCAGCACGCGTTTCTGTGCACTCTGTTTCCTGTACTCGGCTGCTTTTATCACCGCTAATTGTTGGGTGGCCGTGGTGAAGATATTGTCGGGAGTGCCATCGTACAACATAGGGTCCGACTGCATATTTACCTGTTCCAGTTGCAGGGCGGCATTGTACGATACATTCATCAGCTGTGCAAGGGTTACCTTGGCGGTTTCGAGTGTAGCTTTCACATTTACCACGCTCAGTTCATCAGAAGCCAGTTGCCCTTTCAGGTCGTAATATACAGACGGGGCAATGGCGCCGCTGTTGTTCAGTATTTCCAGTCTCGATACCTGGCTCCTGGTAACTTCTACCTGGTTCCTGGCAATGGTCAGTTGTTCCTGGCTGCTCAGCACCTGCAGGTAAGCCAGTATTACATTGATGGTGATATTGTCTTTCTGCTGCTGCCAGTCCATCTGGCTGGCCTTATAATTCAGTTCCATCTGCCTGATATTGTTGCGTATGGCGGAGCCGTTCCAGAGGGTTACACTGGTATTGATGCTG
>DASVLZ010000145.1:0-2250 GCA_036384615.1 Sediminibacterium sp. | reverse complement strand
TGCTGGCCAAAAGCGTTGGAACTTACCAGGTGCGTGGTCAGGTTATCTGCCTGGGCGATAATATCCTGTTTTTTTTCGCGGTAAGCGTTGCTCACGCTTTGCAATACTTCCTGCCAGCTTGAACGGTTGAATGCGCGTTTTGGCGGGAAGTAGGTGCCTCCGAAAAAAGGTTTGGCATCCGGGGTAAGGAATACATTAAGCGGCCATCCGCCGCTGCCCGTCATGGCCTGCACCGCATCCATGTAAATATGGTCCAGGTCGGGCCGTTCTTCCCTGTCGATCTTGATGTTGATGAAATATTGATTCATGAGGGCCGCCGTGTCCTCATCTTCAAAGCTCTCCCTTTCCATTACATGGCACCAGTGGCAGGCTGCATAACCAATGCTTACCAGTATGGGCTTATCTTCCTCCCTCGCCCGCTGCAAAGCTTCTTCTCCCCATGCATACCAATCCACCGGGTTATGTGCATGCTGCAGCAGGTAAGGGCTGGATTCATGGATGAGGCGGTTGGGCATAATGGTAATGTGCTGATTCGTTAATGTGCTGATTAGCTAATCAGCACATTAACGAATTATCTTTTCCGCGAAAGAAATTCATTAAGTGCGGCTACCATGCTGGGTTGCTGGGGTGAGGGCACTTTGATATCGAGCTGCATGCCGGCATCTTCCACTGCTTTGGATGTGTTGTTGCCGAAAGCGCCGATCACCGTTCCGTTCTGTTTGTATTCGGGGAAATTATCGTACAGGCTTTTTACCCCGCTGGGTGTGAAGAAGCAGATCACATCAAACTCCTTTACATTCATCTGTATATCATTGCTGATGGTGCGGTACATGAATCCGAGCTGGAATTCGCAGCGGTTGGTCTTGAGCCAGTTCACGATCTCGTTATCCTGCTGGTTCTCGCTGCACACGTAGAGAAATTTTTCGTTCTCCTTGTGTTTGTTGATCACATCAAACATGCTCTTGTTGGTGCCGTCGGCGCCGTAGAACACTTTGCGTTTGCGGTACAGGATAAACTTCTGCAGGTACAGGGCCACAGCTTCGGTAATACAGAAGTATTTGGTATCCTGGCTGATGCCCACTTTCATTTCCTCGCACATCCTGAAAAAATGATCAATAGCATTCCTGCTGGTGAACATTACGGCGGAGTAGTAAGTGATGTCTATTTTTTGCTTGCGGAATTCTTTTGCAGGGATTCCTTCCAGTTTGATAAAGGGGTGGAACACCAGTTCGACACTATGCTTTCTTGCCAGGTCAAAGTAGGGTGACTTATCGCTTTCCGGTCGCGGCTGTGAGATCAGGATCTTCTTGGGGGCTGAATTTTTAGCACCGTTTTTTACCATACTGCTTTCGAGGGTTGTGCAAAATTACAAACTTCCGTTAAAATAATTCAGCAACAGCTTATAAATCAACAGTAGCGGAAGTATTTCAACCGAGCAAAGGTACAGTAAAAAATGGAAGACATTTACCCTTAACCTGGAGCGAATGGTAGTAAAAGAAACAAAATAACGATATATAAACAGTATCCCTATGACTATGAGGGATACCGTTATGGAATGTTTTGCTATCTGTGGTGTGGCAAAAGACAGCAGCAGGAGAAAGGGTATCAGCACAACTCCCATCACTTTATTTACCATGAACACCATAAAAATATAGGACCCTGCCGCTTCCCTGGCATTGAATACCCAGCCCGAAAACAGGAGGAACAGGTATTTGCCAACATAGATCAGCAGTAAGATGATGGCGCTTGCCGCAGCAAGTATCCAGAAAGAATATTGGCTCCATCCCATCTCCTGTATCAGTAAAGTGATATAGAGTCCTGCGCTGATAAAGAACAGCACATTCGTGAGCAGTGAAGCAAAATTATCCTGCAGCAGCTGGTCGCGGGTTTGTTTCTGCCGCAGGCTGGTGCGGAAGAATAATACAAACAGGTTGCGGAAATACCTTGAAAACCCTGCTTTCACAAAAGCGAGGAAGAACAATACGCCCGCCATCAGGTAAAATAATTCGTCTTTGGAAGCATGTATTTTATATTCTGTGAGCCTGTATACCGCAGGCTGGTCCATGGCGAGGCCGGGATGCGTTTCGTATTTGCGGTAAGTAGTAGTGTCAATAGCCATGGCGGCGGCTCTTGCCTTTGCGAGTGAATCCTGCCGGAGGCTGTCCTGCATGTGTTGGGCAGGGGCCATGCCGGCAGTGTCATGCTGCAACGAAGGTAGTGTTGCCTGCGCAGCAGTATCATTGCGCTGGG
>DASVLZ010000144.1:0-4504 GCA_036384615.1 Sediminibacterium sp. | reverse complement strand
GATGAGCAGGGAAAAGACTAGTGATTAATTAGCTGATGTGCTGATTAGCTAATGTGCTAATTGGTTATGATGGGATTTGATGATGCGATGATTATTTACTTGAAGAAAATATAGCCTATCGCTACTGCGGCGATTACTCCTATGAGGTCGGCGATCATGCCGGCCCAGATGGCATAGCGTACTTTTTTGATGCCTACACTGCCGAAATAGAGGGCCACAATGTAAAAAGTGGTATCGGCGCTGCCCTGGAAGGTGGAGGCCAGTTGCCCTACAAAGCTATCGGCGCCATGGGCCTTGAATATATCCAGCATTAACCCGCGCGAGCCACCAGCACTGAAGGGGCGCATGATGGCCACGGGCAGCGAGGGCACGAACTCGCCCGAGAAACCCAGTGAAGTAAAACACCAGGTAATACCATTGATGATCGCATCCAGCGCACCGCTCTCGCGGAATACACGTATGGCTACCAGCAATCCTACCAGGTAGGGCAATACCTTCAACACTACTTCCCATCCCTGCCTGGCTCCTTCGATAAAGGCTCCGAACACATCGATCTTTTTGCGCCAGCCGCCGATGATGAATGCACACACGATAAAAAGCAATATCAGGTTACCCAATACATTGCTGAAGGTTTCCCTCGTGAATAAAGAAGGCGTGGGTATGTCTTTTTGTGAAGGAAGGCTGTGGATGAACCCGGCAAAAAGCAGTATGGCGGTGATCAGCGCCACCAGCCATAACACCAGCACCTTATCAAATCGCAACCTCTGGTACACGCCCGTAACAATAATACTGGCGATGGTGGCGATGGTCGTAGCTATCATCAGCGGCACGAACACACTGGTGGGGTTGGTACTTCCCCCGCTGGCCCTGTATGCGATGATGGATACGGGTATGAGTGTAAGGCCGCTGGTATGCAGCACGAGGAACATGATCTGCGAATTACTGGCCGTGTCTTTGGAAGGGTTCAGTTCCTGCAGGCTGCTCATGGCTTTGAGGCCAAACGGCGTTGCGGCATTATCCAGGCCCAGCATATTGGCGCTGAAGTTCATGACCATCTGCCCCATGGCAGGATGTTTTTCCGGTACTTCAGGAAACAGGCGTTTCATAAACGGGCTGAGCAGCCGCGCCAGGAAATTGATGGCGCCGGCTTTTTCGCCGATGTTCATCAGTCCCATGAAAAAGATCATCACGCCTGCCAGTGGCAGGCCTATATCCATGACCGATGACCTGGATGCATCAAATATGCCTTCTGCCAATCGCCTGAACACATCATAATCCTGGAAGAAAACCAGTTTAATGAGTGCTATGACCAGGCCTATCACGAAGAAAAGTATCCAGACATAATTCAGGGCCATACTCCGGTATTGAGCAGTGAAAATAACAAAAGCCCTTCAATCGGCAATTAACACTTGTAATACCGCATATACAATACTCCCTTCTTTCTTACGCAGTTACATGGCCGGCGGCTTTACTGGTGGCGGGCTGCAGGGCCAGCAGGCACTGGAGCAGCCTTACCTGGTTGGCCGTGCGTACCAGGTTCTGCCCCGGGTAGGCAGAGCGGTAATAGATATCGTTGTTGAGGTAATCCGTCATAAAACGCAGTGCCTGCATATAGATCAGGAAGCTGCCTGCATAAAAGAAATACTGTTTTTCCACCGTGCTCAATGCATCCGACATTTCACTCTGGTATCCATCCACGATGGCATGGTAAAAATCAGGGCGCACTTCTATCTTGCCAAGGTCCGCTTCTTCCTCGCTTACAGGACAGAGATAGGTACGCATCATATCACCCACATCGCTGATGAAATAACCCGGCATCACCGTATCCAGGTCGATCACGCACATGCCCTTGTCGTTCTCATCAAACAATACATTGCTGATCTTGGTATCGTGGTGCGTTACACGCAGCCTGAAAGCGGGGTCCTGGCGTATCTTCTCAAATTCCGTAACAATACCGGAATGCTGTTTCAGCAGGATGATGAGTGACTGGCTCTCCCTGATCCTCTCGGAATTGCCGTGTTCCAGCGCTTCCTGGAACTGCCGGTAACGCAATCCCAGGTCGTGGAAAGAGGGAATGGTGGTACGAAGCCGCGCATGGTCAAAGTTGCGCAATACCGCGGTGAACTTGCCAAACTGTTTCGCGGCTTCGTAAGCTTCTTCAGGTGTTTTTACCGTGTCTTTGGTATGTGATCCCTGTACAAACGGGAACATCCTGAAGTACCCCATCCCTTCTTCATATACCATGGCCCTGCCATCGTCTGCCCTTACGGGTGCAGTAAAGAAATACCCCGGGTGTGTTTCCCGGAGATAGTCGGCGATCTGCTCAATATTGTGCGTGATCGCCTCCGGTTGCCTGAATACTTCGTTATTGATCTTTTGCAGGATATATACATTCCCTCCCGATTCCACCTTCCAGGTCTTGTTGATCAACCCCTGGTGCAACGGCAGCACCTGCATGCTTTCTTCAAATAAACCGAACTTCCTGATAATGGTCTCCATCATGCCTTAGCTGATAAAATAAATACTGTCTGCGGTCTATTAATAATCATCGTTCAACGCAAATACGGGTTTACGGTACATCCATTGTCCGCCTGTGAAATCAGGGAACTCAACGGTCTGATTGCCCAGTTCAATAGACTGCTCACTCAGCGGTGTAATGGCGCTCCATGCGGCGGCATCATATACATCCATCGGAGTGGGTGATTTACGTTTAATGGATTCGATCAATGAATTTACCACAAAAAAGTCCATACCGCCATGGCCTGCGCCCTGCGCGTCCTGTCCGTATTTTTTCCAGAGCGGGTGATCGTACTGGTCCAGCCATTTTTTGGCATTGTCCCACACATCATTCCTCTCCGATTTTCCCTCTATATAAATGCTGCTGTTCACATCCATCCACAGGCCATTGGTGCCCTGTACACGGAATCCCAAAGAATAAGGCCTGGGCAGGTTGGTATCGTGCTGCAGCAATATGGTTTCACCATTAACGCAGCGGATAGAAGTAGTAACGACATCACCCAGTTTGAACTCCACTCTGGCATTGGGATGTGTGGGTCCGCATTCTTTGAGGATATGGTCGTGCAAACCCCTTGACTTGGTGGCAAACGAACACAGGTTCATAAACCGGTTGCCGCGGTTCACATTAATATAATGCGCCACAGGACCTATGCCGTGCGTAGGGTACAGATCGCCATTGCGGTGTACGGAGTGGTTGGTACGCCAGCGTGCATCTGAAAAAGCTTTCTCGCCAAACTCACATCCATGACCGATTGCGTTCGCGCCATCGTTGAACTTCACCCCGCGGAGATCGTGCTGGTAGCCGCCCTGTAGGTGTACCAGTTCGCCGAACAATCCCTGGCGCACCATGTTCAATACTGCCATCACATCGCGGCGGTAACAAACATTCTCCATCATCATCACATGTGCATTGTGTTTTTCTGCGGCATGCACCACATCCCAGTGGTCCTGCAGGGTAATACCTATCACCACTTCGGAGCCTACATATTTAATGCCTGCTTCGAGAGAACCGATGATCATGGGTTTATGCCATTCCCAGGGAGTGGCTATGATCACACCATCCAGTTTCTTGGTCTCCACCATTTTCTTCCACGCATATTCACTGCCGGTAAACACATCGGGCATTTTCTTGCCGCTTTTGGTGATCCTGCTCTTGGCAGAAGTGAGCATACGGTCATCAATATCGCAAATCGCTACCAGTTCAACATCATCCCTCCTGAGCAAAAGGTTCAGGTGGTTCTGCCCGCGAAGGCCTGTCCCGATAATTCCCATCCGCACTTTTTCATCCGCTTTCTTCTTAGCCGCAAACAGGTCCGATGGACCCATGGCCAGCCCTGCCGCAGCGATACCGGTGGTTGCTAAAAATTCTTTTCGTTTCATATGGTTTTGATTAATGGTTTGCTAATGTAATCAGATGTGCAAGATCCACATCCGGTTTATTCACAGGTGTGTTTACTGTTACAGGTTTCCTCAGCTCCCCGGATTCATTGAAGAACCCGCCATTCTTCAGGAAGAACATGCCGTTATGAACGCCTCCATCATAATCCATCCTGTATTTTTTACCGGCAGTGGCATCGGCGGTAACGAACATCGTATTCAATGGCTGCCAGTCTTTGCCGGCTGGTTTTACCCATTGGTTATGGTAGTAGGCCATACGGGTACGGTTGCCGGTTTCGGGAGTAAAGTTTTCGAGGAAGGAATGCAACCTTTTGAGCCAGGTATTCGTGGCCGGCCTGATGAAACTGGCGATCAGCATCCATTGCTGTTTCGCCGGATCATAAAAATACGCTGTGTACTGCGTATGGTTGTCCTTGCCCGGCACACCATGCAGAACAAACCGGTAGGTCTGCCCCGCTTTCCAGGGAAATACGAGGTGTGAATGCCCTCCTGAACCCTCGTTGCCAAATTCATTGGCCACCACACCCTTTCCTTTGGCTGCGAGGATGATCTTCTGGTCTTCGGGGATCTCTTTGGGATTATCTGTTTT
>DASVLZ010000143.1:0-2907 GCA_036384615.1 Sediminibacterium sp. | reverse complement strand
CCTGGCAGTCAATAAGCTGAATGCTTTCCTGCCGTAATTGCCGTACATATTGAATGAAAGCGAATTTGCTGGCATTACTTTCCCTGCTGAACATGCTCTCCCCAAAGAAAAAGCGGCCGAGCCGGATGCCGTACAGTCCGCCTACGAGTTCATTATTGTGCCAAGTTTCTGCACTGTGCGCATAGCCCATCTGATGAAGCGTGTTATAGGCGGTTTCCACATCATCAGTGATCCATGTACCATCCTGCCCTTCACGCGGCATTTCCTTACAGGCATGTATTACGGAAGTAAAGGAAGTATTGGTGCGGAAATGAAAAATGTTTTTCCTGAAGAGGGATTGCATGCTGCTGCTCACTTTCAGTTCGTCCGGGAACAGTACAAAACGGGGGTCGGGACTCCACCACAAAGGTGTGTCTCCATCGTACCACGGAAAGATCCCTTTCCGGTAAGCCAGCAGCAACCGCTCAGGGCTCAGATCACCGCCCATAGCCAGCAACCCATCATCCAATGCCTCAGAAACAGGAGGGAACCAGAGTTGTTCGTTGAGTGCGTAGAGGGGCATGAGATAGATTGCAGATTGCTGATTGCAAATTGCAGATTGAATGGTAAATCGAAAAATTAAATCTGCAATTTGCAATCAGCAATTATCCCGCGTTTTCTTCAATCGTAGCCCCGATCCCCCTGTCGGTAATAGCATCGCACATGGGTTTGAGGGTTTCGTATTCGCCGTTCTTAACGGCATATTTTCCCTGGGTATGTATGAGCATGGCGCATTGTTCGGCCTGCTCGGGGGTATGTCCGCAGATCTGTATCAGGGTCTCTATCACCCATTCAAAGGTGTTCACTTCATCATTCCACACGATGAGGCTGTAGGATGTGGTAAATTCCGTCATCACATCCGTTTCCTCCTTCTCCCAGGGTTTTACAGCTTCGTTCCGTATCCATTGAGCCATAGAGCAAATTTAGGAGATGATGGATAAAATGAATACTGCTGGTACCATTAGAATAGCGTTAAATAAAGCTTCATTATGGTAAACCCGGGAATAATAAAAGAACCCACAGAAAATCTGTGGGTTCTTTGTGGGAGCACACGGGTTCGAACCGCGGACCCTCTGCTTGTAAGGCAGATGCTCTAAACCAGCTGAGCTATGCTCCCTTCATTGATTGGGAGTGCAAAAATAGGGGCTGTATCATAACCGCCAAAAAAATCTTTTATTTTCAGGGATATCTTTTTGAACAACAGCATTTCCCAAAAGCAATCATTCTCAATTCAGCTGCACTGCGGGCAAACGGTATTCCCTGCTGTCGTACACAAACAATTCTTCAATCTGGTAGGTCCAGTATTTATATAAAGGAGATTTGGCAATATAGGCATCGGCTTCCGCCTTGTTGCCGGCATTTACGGTAACCCAGCAGGTCTGGCTTTCCATGCTCACGGCATAGCTGTCTATGATACCCTTGTTAATAAGGTAATTGATATAGGTGCGGTGCGGCGGTACCAGCGACATAAAGCCCTCATCCATCGTAAACCTGATCACAGCCTGGAATTTTTTCATGACCTTCCGTTTTACAATAATTGTCATACAATATCCGTGCAAGCCTTTCTTCCTATGGCATTATGGCGATCAAAAACCGTAATGTGTGACATAATTTACGGTAATTTTAGCACCCTTCCTAATTAAACCTTTTATGCTCAGAACTATCGGCCTCTTGGTACTATCCAACTGCTTTATGACCTATGCATGGTATGGCCATCTGAAAAATACACAAACGCCTCTATGGAAAACCATCTTGCTGTGCTGGCTCATTGCTTTTTTTGAATACTGCCTGATGGTGCCTGCCAACCGCAACGGCTACCTGCATGGTATGACGGGCTTCCAGCTCAAGATCACCCAGGAAGTGATTGCCCTGTTTGTGTTCGTTCTCTTCGCCATCATCTACCTGAAAGAACCCTTCGAACTCAAATACCTTATCAGCATGCTCTTCATTGTAGGAGCGGTGTATTTTGCGTTCAAGAAGTGAAGAGGGAAAGCTATTGGCTGTTGGCTATTGGCCTTTTTGGGTAATGAGTTTACCTAATTTTCCGCCGCCTCCGGCCAGGAAGACTGCCTTGCCTTTTTTGGCTTTTTGTACAACGTGGAAACTTTCTTTGGTGATAAGCGCCCAGTTATTGCCTCCATCTGTGGAAATATCCACGCCGGAAGTGCCGCAGGCAACCAGTTTGTTTTTATTGAGGTAAACCACGCAGGAACGGTAGCCATGCGGGTTGGTCTGTGGTTTGCTGAAAGCCATCGTTTCGAGGTTCACCAGCACGCAGTTGCCGGTATCAATGGCATCTTTGCTGAAATCACCGCCAACGATCACCGCCTTCCTGTTTTTGAATACAGCCACGGAATTGGCGCCTGTGGATTCTTTGCCCTGCATCATCGGCAAAGAATATTTTTCCCCTATATGAAAAAGCCTGGATGCCTTGCCCCCGGAAACCATCAGGAAATGCCCGCTAACGGTAAGCATATGCAGGTTGGTGCCGCTGGAAGCAAAAAAGGCTTCTCCTTCTTCCAGCGTATGCGCATTGGGGTAAGCATAATACATTCTTTTCTGCCAGGTTTCGCCCTGGTCGGTAGTGTAAGCTTCAAACGCCTGGTTGTTTTTTACAGGATCACCGATCACAGTCCCGTTCCTGTTATCAAAAAAAGCCATCGCATCAAGAAACATTCCTTTGGCAGTATCCTCAAATACCTTGCGCCAGCTTTTGCCTCCATCATTTGTTTTCAAAATAACAGCCGGCTCTGCAATGCCTATTATGATGGCCGTGTTGGCATCAAACGCTTCTATATCCCTGAAATCGCGTTTCTCATAACCGGGCACGGTCATCCATTCCCAGGTATCGCCGCCATCTACAGAACG
>DASVLZ010000142.1:0-12941 GCA_036384615.1 Sediminibacterium sp. | reverse complement strand
CATCTTCGTGATTTTGCAGAGGTAGTGAAAAGAGGCGTGATCGATGCAGGCGGGTTCCCGCTCGAGTTTCCCGTAACCTCACTGGGCGAAACCATCATGCGCCCCACCACCATGCTGTTCCGCAACCTTGCCGCCATGGATACGGAAGAAAGCATACGCGCCAACCCCTTAGACGGTATTGTATTGCTCACAGGCTGCGATAAAACCACACCTTCCACACTCATGGGCGCCTGCAGTGTTGACCTGCCTACGATAGTAGTACCCGGTGGGCCGATGCTGAACGGCAGGTTCAAGGGAGAATGCATAGGATCAGGGTCCTTTAACTGGATGGTGAAGGAAAAACAGCTCGTGGAGAACTATACCGCTGAAGACATACACGAAGCCGAAGTAGGCGCTGCACGCAGCCAGGGTCATTGCATGAGCATGGGCACCGCGTCCACCATGGCCTGTATGGTAGAAGCATTGGGTCTTACACTCCCGGGAGCAGCAGCCATACCCGCAGTGGATGCAAGGAAAAAAGTAATGGCACAGATGTCCGGCAGAAGGATCGTGGAAATGGTGAAGGAAGACATGAAGCTGTCGAAAGTACTTACCAGGAAAGCATTCGAAAATTCCATCATCGTTAATGCAGGCGTTGGCGGATCTACCAACCTTATCATTCACCTGCTCGCTATCGCCGGAAGAATAGGTGTGGAATTATCACTGGAAGACTTCGATATCATCGGCAGCAAGATACCCCTGCTGGCCAATCTCAAACCTTCGGGCAAATACCTGATGGAAGATTTTTATTATGCAGGCGGGCTCCCTGTAGTGATCAACCAGCTGAAACAATACCTGCACAACGATACCATTACCGTTAACGGCAAGACCATAGGCGAAAACAATGCCAGCCCGGTATGCTACAATACAGAAGTGATCGCCACCATCGATGCTCCTTTACAGGAGCACGCAGGCATTGCCGTTTTAAAAGGTAACTTATGTGAAGACGGCGCCATCATCAAACCATCAGCCGCCACAAAAGAACTGATGCAGCACAGGGGCCGTGCCGTGGTTTTTGAAACGATGGAAGATTACCATGCACGCATCGATGATCCCGATCTTGATATCGATGAAACCTGTGTGATCGTACTGAAAGGCGTAGGCCCTGTAGGCTATCCCGGCATGCCCGAAGTAGGCAATGTTGACCTTCCCGAAAAACTGATCCGCAAAGGAGTAAAAGATATCATACGCATATCCGATGGGCGTATGAGCGGCACGGCATACGGAACCGTGGTGCTGCATGTATCACCGGAATCATCCATCGGCGGTACGCTGGCGCTGGTGAAAGACGGTGATATGATAGAACTCGATGTGGAACGCAGGCGCCTGCACCTCGATATCAGCGATGCGGAATTGCAGAAAAGAAAAGCAGCATGGAAAGCACCGGAACCCATGGCAACACGCGGTTATGTGAAACTGTATATAGACCATGTACAGCAGGCGCATCTCGGTGCCGACCTCGATCTGCTCCGCGGAGGATCAGGATCGGAGGTAACCAGGGATTTACATTAAGAAGATACCTATCACCATGAAACATATTACCGCATTCGCCCTGCTTCTTGTCGTTGTATCGGCAGGTTGCCAGACAACGCCCAGACAAACATATCCTGTAACAGGTTATGTGGAACGCATAGACCCCGCGCTCGATGCCATTGTTTCGCCCGATGCCAGGGCAGAGATCATCGCCACCGGCTTCGACTGGAGCGAAGGACCATTGTGGGTAGAGAAATACCATATGCTGCTCTTCTCCGATGTGCCGCAGAACACCATTTTCAAATGGACAGAAACCAGGGGCAAAGAAATATACCTTACCCCTTCCGGCTATACAGATACCATAAAACGCGGTGGCGAAACAGGTTCCAACGGCCTTACACTCGATGCTGAAGGCAACCTCATCCTCACCCAATGCGGCAACCGCCAGATAGCGCGCATGAATGCGCCGCTGGATGCACCCAGGCCTGTATTCACCAGCCTGGCTAACCGTTACGATGGCAAACGTTTTAACAGTCCGAATGATATTGTGATGAACAGCAAAGGCGAGATATTCTTTACAGACCCGCCATACGGACTGGAGAAATACATGAGTGATCCGAAAAAAGAAACACCTTACCAGGGCGTATATAAAGTGAGTACTGCAGGAGAAGTAACCCTGCTGATCGATTCACTCAGCAGGCCCAATGGCATCGCCTTTTTCCCGGGAGAAAAAACCATCCTCATCGCGAACTCCGATCCCGCCAAAGCCAACTGGTATGCTTACGATATAGCAGCTAACGGAACTCTTACCAATGGCCGCATATTCCAGACTGCAAAAGGTGCAGACAAATCATTGAAAGGATCACCGGATGGATGTAAGATAGACAGGCACGGCAATGTGTTCGCTTCCGCACCCGGCGGCATATGGATATTCAATAAAGAAGGAAAGCTACTGGGGAAATTACGGATCGATGGGAACCCGGTATCCAACTGTTCCTTTTCCGAAGACCAGAAAACATTGTATGCAACCAGCGATATGAATATTCTCCGTTTCCGTTTGCTGCCATAACACCACACCGATCATGAAAATATACAGGACAGACCTATCCATCGTAATCGAAAAAGAAGGGCGTTTTTACCATACAGGTATCACGGACTGGGAATCATTTGTGAATGATGATAACCTGTACGCTACACTGCAGCAGCTTACGGAAACGCTCGATGGAGAAGATACCCTTCGCGGACGTATCCTCGCACCCATCGGCAGCAGGCAGGAGTTGTGGGCATGCGGTGTTACATACCTGCGCAGTAAGATCGGCAGGCAGGAAGAATCCAAAGCCGCAGGTGGAAGCGATTTTTATGCAAGGGTATACGATGCAGACCGCCCCGAAGTATTCTTCAAATCCACACCGCACAGGATCGTTGCACACGGCGAGCCGGTGGCCATACGTAAAGACTCTGCCTGGGATGTGCCCGAGCCCGAGCTCACACTTGTGGTAACCGCATCCGGCAGGATCGCAGGATATACCGTGGGCAATGATATGAGCAGCCGCAGTATTGAAGGAGAAAATCCTTTATACCTGCCGCAGGCAAAAACATATGATGGATGTGCTTCGATAGGCCCCTGTATATATGTAACCAGCCAGCCTTTGCGAAACGCAACCATACAACTCAGCATCAGCCGGAACGGTAACACCGTTTTCTCCGGGGAAGTAAATATTGACCAGATGAAAAGAACGCCGGAAGAACTGGTATCCTATGTATACAGGGAATGTTCGTTCCCCTTCGGTTGCCTGGTGATGACGGGTACAGGCATCGTGCCGGGCAATGATTTTACATTACAATCGGGAGATGAGATCAGCATAAACATTGAACATATAGGAACACTGGTGAACAAAGTGCGGTAAGAGCGGAATATGTAAGGGTGATGAATTTTTTTTACCGGGTACAAACGAGTTAAACGGTTATGTCATTACTTATCATCGTATTTGCCATAGCGCTGCAGGTATTCCTGACAGTGAAGAAAGTAAGTCCTTTTCTTTCCCTGCTTTTCGTATCCATCGTATGCGGTTTTTTATTGGGGATGGAACCTCGGGCAATACTGATGTCCATAGAAACCGGCGTGGGAAGCACGCTGGGCGGCCTGGCACTGGTGATCTGCCTCGGCGCCATACTCGGTAAAATACTGGAAGTATGCGGCGCCACAGAATGCATCTCCTCCACGCTGATCAGGGCCTTTGGTGAAAAACGGATACAATGGGCCGTACTCTTGACAGGTTTCCTGATCGGCATACCCATGTATTACAATGCAGGGTTTGTAATACTGGTGCCGCTGGTATTCTCCATCGCAAGGCGTTCCGGCCTGCCGCTGCTGTATATCGCCATTCCCATGGCCGCATCTCTTTCCACTACACATTGCTTTTTGCCGCCGCACCCCGGGCCTGTGGTGTTGATCAATGCATTCGGGGCAGATACAGGTAAAACACTTGTGTATGGCCTCTTCATGGCCATACCCGCCGTGATCGTTGCAGGGCCACTGCTGGGCAGGATGCTCACAAAAATAAAAGTGGTGATCGATGAAACCGATCACCGCCCCGCATTGCAGTACACAACCCTGCCCCCTGCCCTTCCGAGCTTCCTGCTGGCCTTGCTGCCGGTATTGCTGATCACACTATCGGTTATCATGCACCAGTTATTGCCCGAAGAACATCTTCTCCGGAAGATCACGGACTTTACAGGAGATTCCACCATCGCATTATTCCTCTCTGTTGCCGCCGCCATCTATTACTTCGGGCTGAGAAACAAAAAGCCGATGCATGAAATGATGAAGTGGCTGAACGATGCCATTGCCGGTATATCCGTGATACTGCTGATTATTACAGCGGGAGGCGTGTTTAAGCAGGTGCTGATAGACAGCGGTACCGGCGAATATATCGCTTCCTTCAGCGCAAAGATGCATATGCCTCCGCTGGTATTTGCCTGGCTGATCACAGCGCTGCTGCGCGTTACCCTGGGTTCGGCCACCGTGGCGGGACTTACCGCAGCCGGCATCGTGGCACCGCTTGTGGCCACAGGCGGCGTATCTCCGGAACTGATGGTGCTGGCGGTAGGCGCGGGCAGCGTATTCGGCTCACATATCAACGACTCGGGATTCTGGATGTACAAGGAATTTTTTAAACTCGACCTCAAACAGACTTTTTTATCATGGACAGTCATGGAAACACTGATCAGCCTTATCGGGCTGGCGGGTGTACTCATCCTGCAGCTGTTCGTTAAATAACCCTTATACCATGAAAACATTCTTAGCAGCCACAACGGTAGCCGTATCCTCACTGGCGCTTGCCTTTTGCGGGAGCAGCCACAAATCACAGGCCGGCTCCCCGGGTATCGACAGCACCAAAGGATTAAAAGATTATTTCGCCGGATCCTTCACAGTGGGAGTAGCCGTTTCCCCCCGTGCACTGAAAACGGATGAAGCATCACTCATCCTGACACAGTTCAACAGCATGACGCCTGAGAACGCCATGAAGATGGGACCCATCCATCCGCGCGAGAACGAATACTACTGGCGCGATGCGGATTCCATTATGGCATTCGCCGAAAGGAACCATATCCGCGTACGCGGACATAATCTCTGCTGGCATAACCAGGCGCCGCGGTGGATATTCACCAATGAAAAAGGCGATACGGTAAGCAAGGAAATATTATTGCAGCGACTGAAAGACCATATCACAACCGTTGTAAACCGCTACAAAGGCCGCATTTATGCATGGGATGTGGTGAATGAAGCCATCTCTGACCGGAAAGATGAATACATGCGCAACTCCGCCTGGTACCGGATCTGCGGAGAAGATTTTATTGCCAAGGCATTTGAATATGCACATGCGGCCGACCCCAAGGCATTACTGTTCTATAATGACTACAACGAGATTGACCCGGTAAAAAGGGAAAAAATATACCGGCTTGTGAAAGGATTAAAAGACGCCGGTGTGACCATTCACGGCATAGGCCTGCAGGCCCACTGGGCAGTGAATGAGCCGAGCGCTGAAGAACTGGAAAACACATTGAGCAGGTTTACCAGTCTCGGCCTGCAGGTGCAGATCACCGAACTGGATATATCTGTATACAACAAGGAACATAACGCACGCGAAAGAAAACCCGCGGATGCCAGCACGGAATTCACCGCGGAAAAAGAGCAGCAGCAGATAGAAATGTACCGGAGATGCTTCACTGCTTTCCAAAAGTACCGGAAACAGATCAGCAGCGTTACCTTCTGGAATATCTCTGACCGCAGCAGCTGGCTGGATAATTTCCCCGTGAGAGGGCGGAAGGATTATCCCCTCCTCTTCGATAAAAACCTGCAACCCAAGAAAGCATACTGGGAAGTGGTGAAAACATCCCTGCGATAAGTTAATTATTAAAAAGCCGCAGGTTTACAGATTGGATTTGGCTCAAAAGCTAACCATCTGCGAACCTGCGGCTTATTTTTTACCCGGCCTTTTTAACAAAAAGTTTTTGGCAGCTTCAGAAATATACAATTACTTTGAATTACAAAGTTCTTTTTAACACAATGAAATATAAAAATGACACCATGTACCAGCAAAATCAACTGAAACAGGCGCAGCAGACCGCCCTGCTCATCAAACGCGGAGTGGTAGGCGGAGGCATTGCCCTGCTGCTGATCACCGTATTCCTCCTGGGCGTAAAGAACCCGGATCCGGCATGGCCCAGGTTCTGGATGGTAAGGCCGCTGATCATAGTACCGATGGCAGGCATAGGCGGCGGCATATTCTTTCATTTCATGACCCAGCTCGGCCGCCAGCGCATGTTGCCCAGGACAGCAGCGGTGATCATTGGCCTGGTGGGATTTATCGTGGCTCTATGGCTGGGCAGCGTACTGGGGCTGGATGGCACCCTTTGGAACTAAGCCGTCAATTGTTATCGTAATGCCAAAACCGGTATAGGTCCTATGGCTTTCAGCACAACTTGTGTAGCTTAACATTTCATTCCTAAACCTCAAAATTTACCGACAATGAAAAAGTTGCTACTCGCACTCGGTGCTGTGATCTGTATGGCTACAGCGAGCTTTGCGCAGGACAAAAAAGCAGAAAAAACAAAACACGCAGTAAAAACAACCGCTGCCACCACCCCGGCTAAAGCAAAAACAGCAGCCCCGGCAAAAAAAGATGGCACGCCCGACATGCGTTACAAAGCAAACAAGGATGCCGTTAAGGCAAAACCGGCAGGCCCCGCAAAAAAAGACGGCACACCTGATATGCGTTACAAAGCAAACAAGGATGCAAAAAAGAAAGCCTGATAAGAGGTATTAAAAAAATATAAGAGGCTGCCCTTACCGGGCAGCCTCTTATATTTTAAATAGTTGATTATACACAATAGTTAAAGCCTGAACCAGTTAATACCACTGCACTGCCAAAGAATTACCTGGCTGCTGCTGTTTTTCTTCGCTTAGCCTGGTATGCTTTCTGTATCTCTTGCTGATAAGCCTTAAAATATCCCCAGGGATTTTCCGGGTTCCTGGCTTTATAGGAAAGGAAAAATTTCCTCTCAGCGGGCAACATGGAAAGCATCCTTCTTTCTTCTTCACTCATTGCGGAAAGTTCTTCAGCTGCTTTTCCAGCTCGCTTTTGAACTTCGGTATCTTCAAATTCATCCAGTAAAACTTTCAGTCTCGCCAGTTCGGATACAACTTTATTATCAAGTAGTAATTGCTTTTTCCGTTTATTTAAGGATATCCTGAAGTCTTTGACTGTCTGGAAACTGATGCTGTTTGGCAATTCTTTCAAGCTCATGTCTATTTATAATTAAAGGTAAGAATGGTGCCGGGCGCGCTTCAAACTTTGTATGTTCGAAATTACGGAATTTTACCCGGCTTTTAAAATAGGCTTTGAGAAAAGCCGCCCGGTTGTTAATAGTCCGGGCTACCTTTTCATAATGGGAGATAGGCACATATCTGCCGGTATCATCTCCCCTTTTCAGGTTGCTTGTAAAAGCCCTTTGAGGATTAGCGCTATAGACAAAAACTTCCACAGCATATCCCAGCAAGATTGCAGCCCGAACAAATTCTAAAAATTTGTTTTCATCATTGATAGTGCCATCATAGATCAGTTCTCCTTTGGCAAATTTCAGTAAATGCCCTGTTTTACCGGTAGCAGGGAGCCCTGCGGCAAAAATCACTTTACGCAACTTCCCCGCATTGCTTTTTAATGCTTCATGATAAATATCTTTCACCAGCACCTTGCAAATACCCTGAAACTGTTGTACGTTGCTGCGGTCATAACCTATAGGCGCAAACAGGTCACGAACCGCATCCGGGTCAATATGAGCAGGCCGTACAGACAGATATTGCGCTATCAGCGCCCGTTTGTTCTCCTTATAAAAATCCTTTTGTTTCTTGGTAATCTTATCTTTCATATTCTTGCCTCATAGAATAAGAATAACCGAATATAACAACACTGCACAAACTAATCATAAAAGAAAACCGTCTCATCCATAGGTTGAGACGGCCTCCTTATATTTTATAGCTGGCTTTTCGGGAGCCGGCTGCTTTCCAGAAGCGATAGGTACTTAGTATTAATCCACTTTCAATGCCTTATCCAGCACGAAGATCATACCTGCCCTATGAGCCTTGGTTTCTTCATTGGCGGTAGCCGGGGCCGCTGCCAGTTTGGCCCGCAGCTTTTTGGCTGAATAGTAAGCCGCTTCTTTGGATACTGCATCCAGTGGGGAGTTATCAGCCATCAACTGGCTAAGTCCCCTCACAAAACTGCTCTGCAGGTATTGCCTGTACACATTTACATTGCCGGTCATGTCCGCATCAAAAATACCTTTCACCAGGTCATTCATCACATCGGCTGCACTGTACTGGTTGCCGTAGAGGCGTGTGTTGGTAATACGCTGCAGCGTGGATGAGTTCATGATATGCCCGAGGGTACCATTTACCTGCAGGGCCAGTATGCTGTTGGTAACTTTAAAATCCTCGCCATTGCCCGGCTGGTTAAAGCCGCGGCGCTGCAACTGCAGGTAAGGATATACCTGTGCATCCGCATCAAATGCATTGGGGGCGAACACGTACTTGGTCAGCACCTCCATTGCTTTTTTCTGTGTGGCCAGTGGCACAGGTGTATAGGGTTTGCTGGCAGATTTCTGCTCGGGATAGGTCCTGTCTATATACACACCACCCACATAACGGCTCACGGCATTGATCATATTATTACGCTGTCCGTTAAGGATGCCGTAGCGTGAGCGCAGCTCGCCATACGACTGCCCGGGCTTGGTATACCGGGCCACCAGTTTGCCCATCAGGTTATTAACGATCTGGAAACGTTCTTCCGCATAACCGATCGCATCGCTTGTGAGATCATTGATATTTACACGGGGGTCCATTGCCTTACCGGGAGAACGCATATCATCACCGTCATTACCAAATGCCAGCTTGGGATCGCCGCTGCGTGAGAGTATCCGGGTAAGCCCGGCTTCTTCTTCAGCCGGGTTGAAGGGTGTATAACCGTATTCGATAGCCCAGAGATCATAAGGACCTGCTTTCGTGGTATAATAATCACCTTGTTTACTCTTATCGAGCGCCACATTGATAGCGGGATAATCCATCACCGAACCGATCAGCCCGATGCTCCGCGTAATACCTGTATTGTTGATCTCTGCGGGGGACAGCATCTGGCTGCTCTTCATGTTATGGTTCAGCCCGAGTGTATGTCCCATTTCATGCATGATGAGGTAGGTAAGGAATTGCTTATGCATTTCCTTCACTTCAGCAGGCGATGCACCGGCCATTTCCAGCGCGGTAAGGCCTGCGGTATATTGTGCTTTCAGCTCAGCGCCGATGCTGCAATTGTAATGGTTGGTCATATTGAGGCCCGGGAACTGCATCTTCGCCTGTTTCTGGGCGGCATCCCATTCGGGCGTACCCCATACAGGCCCGCCGTTATACAGTTCATCAAATACCGGTGTGGCGCTTCCTGAATACCATTCCACGCTGATATCGGCCCCGAGTATCTGCCCGGTACGTGGGTTCACAAAGCTGGGCCCGATGGCGCCATACGCGGGCTGCGCGGAAGACACCCAGCGGATCACATTATAACGGATATCGGCAGGATCCCAGTCTGCATCATCCGGCATTACCTTCATTACTACCGCATTTTTGAAACCCGCTTTTTCAAAAGCTTCGTTCCATTTCTGCCCTGCTTCCATGATGGTTTGCCTGTATTCCAGCGGTGTGGTGTTCTCTATCCAGTATACCAGGGGTTCTACCGGCTCACTCACCGCTGCTGAAGGATCTTTTTTCTTCAGGTACCAGCGGTTGATCATATCCTTATAAGGCACGGGGCTGATGCTGGTCTGGTCATTCCGCTGCTGCATAAAATAACCCACACGCGGATCATCCCTGCGGGATGTAAAATCGTTCTGCGGCATCTCTATAAAACTATGCTGCATCCGCACACGCACATAACGCGCATCGGTGATATCATTACCTCCCTGCGCCAGTGTGCTGGGATTGTCGTACGACAGATCCACCACTACATCGGTATTGTTGGGGAAGGAACGCAGCGTGGCATATTTTGATTTCGCCGCATTGAGCATGCCCAGGTTAAAAGTAAACATGGCATTGGGGCCGGGGGGAATGATGGGCTTCACGGGATCCAGCTTTTCGCTGAGGAACAATCCATCCCCGCTTACCAGGTAACCCAGTGAATCTTCCACGGAATATTTATCGGAATAGAATACAGCTTCGGGCTTGTCGACCAGTTCCGTTTTACTCACGGGGTTGTTCTTATCATAGTAGAAGCCGGTATTCACCTCGGCAAATTCCAGTTTGTCAAACGCCTTGCTGATGCGGAACACCGCTGTATTGCGGTGCATGCTCTGGTTCAGGAACAGGGCGGTAGGACCATTGATGGAAAAACTCTGGTAAATGAATTCCTTACCTAACTGTTCTTTACGGATATATACCTGCACACTGCCTGTAACAGTATCCTGGTATAATGTAAACAGTCCATCGTATTTTTTGCTGCTCTTGGTCTTGTCAGCAACGGTCTGCTTTTTGGGAGCAGCGGGCGCGCCCGATTTGGTGGAGTCGGAGCCTGCTTTCTGCGGGGGCGTTGCCGGCTGCTGCGCATAGGCGCTAACCATAACCATGCCCGCTGTTGCAAAAGCGAGTGTCAATTTTTTCATAGCATCATGTTTGGTGATAAATCGTTGGCTTAAAGTACAGATTAATCGAATGGAAAAATACTGCTTCCGCAGCTTTTACAGTAACCCGCAAATAGACGTTATGAACGGTAATGATTCCCCGACCCGGATCTTCATTTTTGCGGGATTTTGCAGTTTTTAGAATACGTTCTATCCTTCTTTTTAACACTGAAAATAACCTACTTCTCCGTGTATACCTCACAAAAACAGGCTACATTAGATACAGAAAACTATCCCTGCATGTACCCCAGGAAACTGCTGACACTTCTTTGCCTGTTGCTCCTATCTGCCGGCGTATGGTCCCAGGATGGGATCCGCTTTGAAAAAGAATCGTTTGACGGAATTTTACATAAGGCAAAGGAGGAACATAAAACCGTAATGATCTATTTCACAGGCTCACATTGCGGGCTTTGCATTAAAATGGAAAAGAATGTATTCCCGCAGCCTGACATCGCTTCGTTATATAATAAATCCTTTATCAATTTCGAATCATTCGATGATTGGGATAAACCGGATTCCGCCACAAAAAGGCTGCGCCGCCGGTATGGTATCATATCCAATCCCACTTTTGTTTTTATTGATGGAGATGGCGATATCATTCACAAATCAGGGTATAAAAACACAGAAGATTTTTTAATTACGGGAAAACAAGCACTCAGTGATAATGACAATTACCGTGCATGGTCGAAAGAGATACAATCCGGTAACATTTCTGCCTATACTCTTGCAAAATTCCTGACAGCTGAACAAAAGCCATCCCTGTACAGGGATGCAGATTATCAATGCCGGGCACAGGAGGTATTGGATCGCTACTTTTCATCCATATCAAAACATCAATATTCAAGTGCTGAGAATTGGGATATCATTCTCAGGTATGTAGCAAACCCATATTCAGATGTTTTCAGCTATCTGTTGGATCACATAAAAGAGTTTGGGGAAAAATACGGGGAGAAAGCAGTTGCCAGGAAAATATATGATGTGTATGATCTCGCCTGGTCGGGCGCAACCAATACTGATTATTTCCGGAAAGCCGTACAATTCATACGCAGTTCAGAGCGGCCTTCTGCCAGGTTATTTGTGCAGATAAGGGATATGCGGAATGCAGGAAATAAAATGACAAAAACTGATGGCGCTGCATGGGACACCTTCGTTACAAAATATGATAAGCTAATAACAACTAACGGTTTCCTGATGAGTGATGGCAGTTACCTGCCCGACTGGGCAGAAAGCATTTCCAACTGTGCTTCAGTAAACAGGCAAACCTTGCAGAAAGCCAATGCCTGGATGGCTTACCTGCTTTCGCTGCCTGCCAACCAGGATTATGATTATTATGCCACTTATGCCAGAACTTTTTCACGCCTGGGCAATAAACAGGAAGCTGCAAAATACCAGCAAAAAGCTATTGAACTGGCCATACAGGATGAGGCAGATAAGGAAGACATAGAAGCGTTCCGGAAAACGCTGGCCACTTACCGATAAAGACTTGCATTATAATGATGCTATCGCCCTGGCTGCCAGCCAGCCGCTTGTCCATGCATGCTGAAAATTGAAACCGCCGGTAATACCATCCACATCCATTACTTCTCCTGCAAAGAAAAGTCCCGGCACCTTCCTGCTCTGCATGGTATTCGGATCTATTTCGGATAACCTGATGCCACCACAGGTAACAAACTCTTCTTTAAATGTGGTCTTGCCGTTCACTGTAAATTCCTGCCCCGCCAATTGTTTGATCAGCCTGTTCCGGTCTTTTGCGGGAAGATCGGCCCAGCGGATGTCTTCCTGTATCCCGGACTGACCCAGGAGATACAACCATAATCTTGCCGGCAATCCAAAAGGATTCCTGGCGCCGAGTTTTTGTGATGCATATTGCTCACGCAGTTCCGGCCACATATCCTGTAATGACTGTTCAGTATGCTCCGGCAGCCAGTTAACGGTTATACCGAACCGGTATTCCTTATCGGCCAGTATCCTCGCACCCCATGCAGATAGGCGCAGTACCGCCGGGCCGCTCATTCCCCAATGTGTTATGAGCAACGGGCCTTTCTCTGCCAGTTTGGTGCCATTCACTTTGATCATTGCCTGCTCCACGCTGATGCCCATCAACGCCGTAACCGGGTTGCCCGGTATGTTGAATGTAAACAATGATGGAACAGGATCTTCTATGGTATGACCGGTAGCCTTCAGCCAGTCGAACATGGATGCTT
>DASVLZ010000141.1:0-3372 GCA_036384615.1 Sediminibacterium sp. | reverse complement strand
TGCAGGTTCACCGGTTGGCTCATGGTGTCGACCTTTTCCATCAGGGCATATTCCAGCTCCTTCTCATTGGCGAGCTCTTCCGCAGTCACGATCAGGATATCTATATCACTGATGTACTCATAGAAAATGCCATTACTGATGTAAGTGTCGTGTACCATCTTTCCTTTTGCATAACTGCCGAACAGAATAATCTTTTCCGGGGAAACCATATCGCGTATGATCTGCACGACATGCAGGATGACGTTACGCCTTGAATCGGGTAAAAATCTGAGCTGTTCTTTACTACTCATAGATGGGTCTTCAAAGATAACTAACCCCATCTTTATCACCGCATAAAATGACAGTTTCATGGTGGAGACTGAGGAAACACTGTTGCTGAAAAAAATACTGGCTATCCTGGAAGGAACAGGCATGCAGGCAATGCATCCTGTGACTGGAAAGGAAGATCCTATGGGTAGGGTAGTGCCGCTGCCTGCGCTGGCTGCACAGTGTTCACCCGACCCTACGGCGATACAATGGACACTCTCCAAGACTGACCTGATAGAACTCATTTATGCATTGCATAACAGCAGTGCCTTTAACAAAGGTAAGGTCACCATTGCCCATATCGTCCGGGCATTTGAGCAGTGTTTTCATATCCGGCTGGGAAATACTTCCATGACTTTTCAGGAAATATTGCGGCGTAAATCCAGTACCGTATTTTTGGATCGTTTAAAAGACAACCTGGAACTGCATATCGAGCGGATCGATGAAAAGCATTTCAAAAAATAAGTTATCCTGACTCCCCCCATCAGGTAAAGGCTCCTGCAGCATGCTGTGGCGGGCCTTTTTTCGTGTACAGACTACATAAATGTTACTTCAGGCAGAACCGAGCCGTATTTCTTTTACTGCTTAGGACGTTTTTCTCAATCCCTTTTGATTATACTCTGGGTTAAAGTCCTTTTGTATTTTTTCTTCCAGCTCTTTTCGACCTAAACCTATAGTCATGCAGCAAATTGTCAGGTTTTCCTTTATGTGTGTGTTTAACATATCTTCAATTACATCAATAAATTTTCTCCTTGCTGTAGCTGGTTCAAATCCTTTTACAGTGTTATATAATTTATTTCCAATATTTCTTCGCAAAACATGGTTTCTGGTATCAATCATATCTTTCATCCTGCCTCGTAAATTTCCTGTTTCTCCTACGTAAATAATTTTCGTTTTATCTCTGAATACATATACGCCGGGCTGAGATGGAAAATTAGATGCCCAAGCTCTTGTTAATTCAATTCTATGGTCTTCGCATTCATGTAAAAGATTGTCGCAAAGTGACTGTAAATATTTTATTGTATCGAATGTTTTCATGGATTAGAGAGGGTTTAAACGATTAGGTATTGTGTTTCGATGGGAGTTCAGAGTGGCGGTAAATACTTCCCTTGGAGAAACACGAAAGATGCTTGCTCAAGGGGATGGGGAATGACAAGTTAATGGTTGTTTTGAATTCTGCAAAACAACCCCACTTTTTTTTGCTTCGCTTGTATTCCCACTTGGAGAAGTGCCATTTCAGCCATCCCAAATTTGTGTTGTATCAAATAGACGCAATATGTTGTACCTCATCATGATCGTGGCACTGGCGCTGTTGGCCGTTTCGTTTATCAACGCGAAGAAAGCAGAACCGGCACTGGCCATCACACCCACGCTCCATTATGAAGGCGTGGCACCTACCGTTAACCCGGAACCACTTACCATAGATTTCGAGGAACAGTGGGAGAGTGCTCAGCCGGAACTGCTGATGGACCAGGAAACCTTGCAACTGCTGGAAGCCGAAAAACTGCTCTCGGAAGTGGATACGATCATCGCCTCTCACCAGGATGTTTATCCGAAGCTCAAAGCTGCCCTGTCCCGGAGCGCTGTGCTTTTTGACCCGGAATTCCGCGATGCCATCCAGAAATACATCCGGCTGACGGCTTACGAAGACTGCCAGTTGGAGCTCTCTAATGAGGAACTCACTGTTCTGTGGGTGTAAATCCCTTTTGGATTCACTTTTTTGTCCCGTTTTATAATCCTATATCCATGCTGTTCCTGAAAAGAACCTTGTGGCTGTTATTACCCTGTCTTTGCTGTTCCCTGCTGGTATATGCACAGGACGGTAATGCCGGTATCCGGCAGGCCAATACGATGATACGTTCCTATTTCGCCACAGGTACCACATTGCTCTATGCAATAGGTGCCGTGGTAGGCCTGGTGGGAGCAGTCAAAGTGTATGGTAAATGGAATAGTGGTGACCAGGATACCAGCAAAGTGGCCGCTTCCTGGTTTGGCAGTTGCATTTTCCTGGTGGTGGTAGCTACCGTGATCCGTTCATTTTTCGGTGTGTAATAATGGAAAGAGAATTACCTGTAATAGAGATATGCGGAACCCGGTTCCTGGTCGATGTGGTGAAAGAAGAATTGCGGCAGAAGGACAATCCCCGTAATACCATTGCCTTTTACGAAATGATGCAGAATGATAGGGGATTCGTATTGTGTTATGACCGCGCAAGCAAAACCGCCTTCCGCGGACAAGAAGGAGAATACAGGCGCAGGAGCAGCGAATTGGAACTGGTGCAACTGCCGCCCAGTTACCAACTCGATCAGGAAGCGTTTCTGACAGTGGTGAGCAGGGGCCTGAGAGCAGGGCTGGAACAGTTGATGGGCACGCATCATTTGCCGGAAGCAGTGATCGCGATGCGCCGACAGATGGAAACAATGATGATCAATGGCAAATCCTTTACCATCGATATATGGACAGAACGGTTGATCGATGATACTACGGGCAAAACCATTCATTTTTCCGATATGATCCCCTGGCGTGAGCAGTTGCTGTTCTGGTATGATCCTGCTGCCGCTGCCATTTTCCGCGGCTCCATTGCCGAGCGCAATGCAAGGAATGACCTGATCCGGGTGGAAGTGCCTGTGACTTGCGCCCTGCTTCCCGGTTATGCGATGAACTATGCTTTATCTCAGGATAACCACCTAAAGCAAAACCGATGAGCGCAGTCTATTATATGAATAAAGGGCTTGGCCGGCCGATGGAACTCTTGGGTGTATGCCAGCCTTTTCTTCTCTGGCTTTGTGCAGGCGAAGTATTGCTGCTACTCTGTTTTGCCATCGGTTATATGACAGGTCTTTCTTCCTTGCTGCTACTGGAGATCACTGTACCTGCTTCAATGGGATGGTTCGCGCTCATGCTGCGTTTGTCCAGGCGGCTGGGTGAACACGGACTGTACCGGTGGCTGGCACAAAAACAATTACCCCGATGCGTAAGTACAAAACATTACAGGACGTTTTTCCTGTCTGGAAAATAGAGCAGGACTGCCTGCTGGGCAAGGATGGCAGTGTGACGGTAGCTTAT
>DASVLZ010000140.1:0-4080 GCA_036384615.1 Sediminibacterium sp. | reverse complement strand
GAAGCTGGCTCATGGAGCGTTTCTCAGGAACGGGATTGCGCATATACCAGTCTGATACCAGTTCCTGCCCATCGGGATTGGCATGCGTGGCCAGTATGATTACTTTATCGAGTATACGCATGGTTTCAGGATCGGTGCGGGTACTGAGCTCATAGATCAGTTCTATCAGTTGATGTGCGCCTACTACTTCAGTAGCATGCAGTCCGCCATCTATCCATACAATGGTCTTGCCTTCTGCAGCCAGTGCCTTTGCCTGCTCGTCTGTAATTCCTTCGGCATGGGCCAGTGTGCGGGAGATTTCTTTATACCGATCCAGTTTTTTCTGGTTTTCGGGAGAAGTGATCACGACCATAAACTGGGCACGGCCCTCTTCTGTAGGGCCGATATCCACATACCTGGCACGGTCAGAAGCCGCGGCTACTTTTTTTACATAGGCTTCTGTTTGCGTATAGTTCGCAAGCATGTAATTGTCGCCAATGTTGAAGCCGAAATGTTCTTTGGGGGATGGTACGTTCTGGGCCTGTACAAATGCTGTAAAAAGAAGCAACAGCAAAACAACCGGAATTTTGCGCATCAGTCAGTTAGTTTAGCGTGAGCGAATGCGCTAAATATAATTGATAATTGATAACTGCTGATGAATAATTAGGTGAACTGGCAATGATTACAGGACGACTATTCTGGCGGCCTCCAGTTCTTTGTTTATATGCAGCTGACAGCTTAATCGTATAGCGGGATCTGTTTCACCGGTTTTATCGAGCGTAGCTTTTTCATTGCGCTGGAGGGCCGGCGCCATACCTGTTGCGCATTCAAAACGAACCCGGCAGGTGGCGCACCTGCCCATACCGCCACATTCGCCAAAATCTTCCAGGTAGATCGTGTTGTTGAGCAGCACCATCAGGTTCCTGTACTCACCCGGAAAAGTGGTGATGGATATTTCTTCGCCAAAATGATCCACCTGGAAGCGAATAGGATCGGAGCCATTCGTCATACATTGCCTGTTTGAGGAGATGTGACCCAGAATTCGTCTGCATACACATCCTGGTTGTTTGCCGTATGGGATGTTGCCAACTGGGCGCCGGCATCAGCCAGTTGCGCCGGCGTAAGGATCGCTTCGAGATGGGGGAATAATTCCCTCTCTTCATAACGGATATGCGCTTCCAGCAGGTTGCTGAGTTCTGTTAACAGGTTGCTGTCCGTAGCGCCAGGATCAGTCAGCTGTTTTACAAGCGCTGCTATCTGTTGGTGTTCACTGATGGCTTTCCGGCAATCCGGATCATCGGGGAGGAACAGGAATGTTTCCTCTTCTTCAAAATGTTTTTTCAGATGGCTCTCCCAGAAATAAGCCACATAGGCGCATATCCTATCCAGCCCTGCTTTCAGCGCAAGCCCGCGGCGTATCTTCCAGCAGAACAGTAAACCGAAATGATGATCTCTCGACAGGGGAATGATGTATTCGTTTCTTTTCATAACAGTCTTTTACCGGAGATGGCCATTGCCGGACAAGGTACTTTCCAGTTGTACTGCTTCGGGGAAAAGTATGTTGTTCTCCAGGTGTATATGAATGTGCAGGTCGTTTTCAAAATGCTGTAATCCCGCCAGGGTGGCTTTATAGGTATTGCACGCGTCTGCAGGCGGCGTATACTGCCGGCTTAATGCGGCTATCTGCTGAAAGCGGCTTCCCTCTGCATCGTGTTCCCGCATCATTACCTGTATCGGGTTCTTTGCAGAGCCGAAGGGTGCTGCCGGCAGGCCGCTGCCGTCCTTTTGCGCCTGGGCCAGTTTCCTGATAAAAGGGAAAAGCATTTTTTCTTCTTTATGCATGTGCATGGTAAGGTCCTCTGCACTGTCGGCAAAGATCTCCTTTATTTCAAATAATTCAGGATGCTGTTTGCCATGCACACTGCATATTTTAGCGAGGTAGCCGGCAAGAAGGGGTATCTGTCGTGTTACATAGGCATGGTGCGTGCTTTCAATATGGTCGGCAAGCTGATCGAGAGGCCATGTATCGTAGTCTGCGCCGGGATCTTTTTCCTGGTCTATCTGTTCAATGAGCGATATCACCATGCCAGGATCAACACCTGCTTCATTGCAGGCCGCAGCGAGGGTGCGGTTGCCGTGACAACAGAAATCAAGCCCGAAATTTTCAAAGACAGGAGCGGTGGATATATTTTTTGCAACGATGGCACCGATCGTTTCTTCAGCTGATATTTTCATAATGGTTCGTTTAGTATTGGGTTATTGAAAACAGGATTCATATAAGGGGAATGGCGGACGGATCATTGCGGTAATCTTCAATCCGCGAAAGAAATACGATGGCCATTTTACCTGCCCTCCATTTGGCTTCATCTGCCACAGGGCCGGAGAAGAAACGGTCTATCGTTCCATGCCATAATGTAAGCCAGGTATCAAAATGCTCCTGGTACAACGGCATCCGCGCATGCGGTTTAAAGGGGTTGCCGGCATAGCTGTGTTCGCCGAGCAGGATGGTTTCCCAGAAGCCATACATTTTCTGCAGGTGCTCCGGCCACCGGTTCCCGATCACGCCAATAAATATGGGGCCTACCATCGGATCGGTTTTGATAGCACCATAAAAAGTATCTACCAGCAGGCGGATATCATCGATGGAACGTATATCTGATTTTGTATGCATAGAGAAGAATTGTCAGGGTGTTGATAAATAGCTGAACAGGTAATACATGGCCCATCCGGCAAAACCGATGATCAGTATCCATACCCATGCAGGAATACTTTGCGGCGTTTCGCTGCCTTCTATCAGAAAAGACCGCTGGTCGCCCTTGCCATAGGCGTTGATCATTAGCGGCAACACACCATCCACCACGGCATTTTCCCTGATGCCTTCGATGGCGATGGCAGGTCCGTTGCGCACCACAAAGGGTATCCTGCGTATACCTTCCTTGCCTGTAGGATCTTTGCTTACGATCCTGAGAATATGTTCCCCGTCTGTCAGCTTACGGGTATCCAGTTCAAAGCTTACAGGCGATACCATCTCGGCAACAGGTGCCGGTTCGTCATCGATGAACAGGAATATCGTACTCTTAGTGCTCATACTGCCAGTTATTGAAAATGATATGTTTGATGTGTTTGCCTGAACGCTCCCCGGGCCATATCAGCCATTTCACGGAAAACAGCAGCGTAACCGCCACTATCGCTACTGCCGTCCACACAATGATATAATCCCAGTTGCTCTGCGGTCCTGCGCCATGTGTAATGCCCTTCAGCAACTGCGGCTGGTTACGCTCGCAAACAGGGCAGGCTGTGGCAGCCGCAGCAACTGCGGACAGCAGGAGGGAAGCGGCTATTTTCTTCATCATTGCCTGGTTTTTAGTTTAATGAAGTCCATGATCTTTTTGATCTCTTCAGGAGTTACTTTCCTGGCATTGTTGCCCCAGCTGCTGCGCTCATGGTTCATCACAGCGGCTACTTCCTTTTCGGTCCAGCTCATATTGGTTCCTACCGATGGCATCACACCATATTCGGCACGGGCATCATAACCATTCATGATAATGTCCACATACAGTTCCAGGTTATCACCGTTTACCACCGGGCTTCCTTTCAGGGAAGGAAATGCACCAGGCAGGCCTTCGCCGTTTGCCTGGTGGCATGACTGGCAATTGGCTACATACAGTGATTTGCCATCGGGTTCATCCGCCTTGCCTGCTGCCGCCCCTGTTGTTTTTTCAGGACGCTTGTAGAGGAACTCCGGGGAATTTGCGCCTTCCGGCAGTTTCGTTTGTTTTAACGACTGCAGGTAGGCGATCAGGTATAATGCCTCCCGTGATGCTACGATCTTGCCTTCTTTACCCGCCAGGTATCCGGCAGGTACATTCACCACCACATCACCGGCAGCAGGTTCTTTTTTGCTGTTGAATAACCAGGGATAGGCTGGCATGATGGATTCCTTTACTACGATGCGCGGATTGAAGAGATGTACCAGATTCCAGTCGCGGCTTGGCTGCCGGTTACCTACATCTGTGAGGTCGGGGCCGGTGCGTTCTGTTCCCATCAGCGTGGCGGTATTGCGCCAGAAATCGGTACGTTTTATACCGGCATAATCGGCGG
>DASVLZ010000139.1:0-8275 GCA_036384615.1 Sediminibacterium sp. | reverse complement strand
TCCGCCTCGCCGGCAGATGCACAGGGCTATGGCCTGCATGCCACAGCCACCAAAGAAAGAAATAAGATCAGCATACTGGTCTACTGTGCATCGCCTTCCATCTTTTTTGAAAATGCAGCACCACTGCATTACCCGGCTATCGACCTGCTTGTAAAAGACCTGCCGGATAATTTCAAAAACGGTACATTGAAGATTACTGAATGGTATAGTTCCCCGGAAGATACCGGTATGAGCAGGATCCTTTCCCGGGATGCATACCAGACCCTGCCGTTAACACGCGGGGCCGACCGGTACGATAAAGATTTTTCACCGGAAGAAACAAAAGTGCTGAACCAGGTACACAAACATTCGCGGATAGTATCTGCCGGTAAAAACGAACTGGTGCTACCAGTAAGTATCAGCGCTTACGGAATGCGCCTGGTGGAAATTGAACCTGTATTATCTAAATAAAAAACGGACACTGAATATGCGGGCTGTGAAAGCAATATTACCTGTTACTATTTTCCTGTGTTTGCTGGGCACAACTATAAAAGGGTTGTCGCAAACCATCGGCAATGCTTATTATTCCGTTGCACCGGAACCCGGTTTTCAGCAATCGCCTGCCTTCCTCATTACACATAAGGCAAGCAAACTGCAGCGCCGCATCGTGCCCAGGCTTACACTGGTATTTACGAGCGAAGAACCGGCACTAACAGGCGCGGCTATGGACGGACAGCCGGGAGTGGTGGCATGGAAAACCGGCAAAGGCACCACGCAGGATATCAATACGCTGGGCAGCACCATAATAGAAGCCAATGCATACCATATAAGTAATAACCAGCTCAGCTTTTCATTCAAAGACAATGCGGCCGCCCGTGTATCCCTTGTAATAAAATTTACAGGCGAACAGCAGGCGCCGGTTTTTGAGTTTGGCCTCGAAGCGCATATGCCCGGCAACTTCTCCCTCGGCTTTACCGGCATGCCGGAAGTGGATTCTTCCGAAACGGATTTTGTTTACCAGCCGCTTACATGGACATGGAAACGTTTTCCGTCTCATTTTGCATTAACAGAAGAAGCCTACGCAAACACGGCGGCCGTATTTACCAACCACCATGGATATACCGAAGGGCTGGCCGTATCTCCCGCTTCCATACCTTACCGTTATGCGCTGGCAGCGCAATGGAACAATGCAGGCAAAGCGGATAATACTTTCTGGTCGGTATTCCCCGCCGATGGGCCTAAGGCAAATAGTTTGTTTGGCATGGCTATACGGAATGCTTCGGGCAAAGCACAGCCCGTGATCTATTCTCCCCTGCCGGGAACCGCTGCGGCGAAGCTGAATAAGGGAGAGAAAAGAAAAACTGAACTGGTATACCTGCTGCACCCCGGCAACTGGCAGGAGGGAACAGGTTACCTGCTGGCAGATATTTTTCATTACCGTTCAGAAAGACAGAACGCCAGGGTATCGTTGAACCAGACACTCGACAACATGCTGGCGTTTGCCATGGATGATGTGTACAGCGGCTGGAATGCAAACCTCAAGGCTTCCAACTACCAGTTCGATGTTCCGGGCACGGTAAAGAATGTATCGGCGCTGCATCCCCTGGGTATGTACCTGCTCACAGGCAATGAAGATATACTGAAACGCCGTGCCATACCCATGATGGAATACGTGATGAGCCGCGAAAAATTCCTGTATACCACCAGCGATACACCCGGGCAGGCACAGGCGCCTTCGCATTTGCTGAACGGCCCCTGCGTGGATATTGGCGAGCTGACTGCACTCGATGAACTCACAAAAGGCCTCACACCCGCTTTCTCCATTGAGGCGACAAGACTTTTCGGGAAAAGCAGGCAGCTGAACATGAACACACAGACCGGCGGCGGCAGCTGGCAGGATTACCTGGCAAGATACCGGCTCACACATAACCGTTCCGACCTGGAAAAAGCCATGGAAGGAGCCGATGCTTACCTTAACCAGGTATACCATCACTACTCACATACTTTTTTTGATTCGCCGGGACTGCGCGATAAGGGAGCCGGTTTTACCACAGACTATGGTTACCGCATCTACGACCTGTTTGAATTGTTTCTTGAAACCAGGAAAGATATATACCTGCAGGCCGCCATCACCGGCGCCAGGCAATTCCTGCTCTGGACAAGGAGCAATCCCGTACCGCCCAACAGCCAGGTAGTGGTGAATGAAGGAGGGGAAGTAAAAGGTATCTTCCCCGGGCGGCGTGTAAGCGCACTCGAGGGGTCACCATTTGTACCGATGGATGAAACAACAAAAGTTCCGCAGACAGAATTACCTGCCTGGCAAACTTCCCTGAATGGCCTGGTGCCCGAAGCGCCTAACACGTATGCATTCGGGCCGGTAATGCTCGCACACCATGCGGCATGGCTGCTTCGGCTGGCGCATTATGCCAACGATACCTTGCTGCGCGATGCTGCATATAATGCGGTGATAGGCCGCTATGCCAATTTTCCAGGCTATTATGTTACCTCGCTGCATACAGATGTATACCAGCGGGCAGACTATCCCATGCATCCGTTTTCAGACATAAAATACAACGCAATTTTTTACAACCATGTATGGCCGCATATTGCCCTGCTGGCAGATTTCCTGGTGGCTGATTTTTATTTCCGTTCAAAAGGAAAAATAGATTACCCGGGCACTTATGCCCCCGGCTATGCATTCCTTACCAGCCAGGTATACGGTGCCAAAAAAGGAACGGTAATGGGCAATAAGGATGTACAGGTATGGATGCCATCGCATGCTATACAATCAGACGGCATCGCATTCAATTACCTGATGGGGCATAACGAAAAGGATATCTTCCTTTCCCTGGCCAATACCTTTCATACCAGAGAAACAGAGCATATACAGCTGAACAGAAAAGTGATACCCTGGAAACCGGGTGCAGAGTATGAAGTGATCATATACGATAACAACGGCAAGGTCAGGCAATCATCCATGAAAAACGGGCTTCTTACTGTAACGCTGGCTGCAGGCGATATTACCTGTATACAGGTAAAAGATATTTATACGCCAAAAGAAAAGGGAAATACCGTTTCAGTAACTGGTCTAAAGGCAAACAGGTTTATCAGGTACACAGCCACCGAAGACAGCCTGGCGAATGCAACCGCCATGATCATTCAACCCACGGAAAACACAGCCGTATGGTATGTGTATTGCGACCGCACCGAAAAGGAATGGAAACAATGCAGTTTCCGCTACAGGCTGAACGATAGCGGGGCATGGACAACGGTAACCGATACATCCTACCCGTTTGAATTTGACCTGCCGCTTCCTGCAACGGATGATGCGGTTTCCTTTGAAATTTCAGCAGTGCGCCGGGATGGAAGCGCTGTTCACTTTCCTGTAAAAACCATTAACCGGTAATGATAGCAACACAGAACAGAAGAAAAATATCGGCGTTATTCCTGCTGCCAGTATTACTGGTACAGATAACAGCATGTGCTGTGCAGAAACAAAGTGTTGCAGTAAAGCCCGGTAAGCCATTCACCCTGCTGGCAATGGGAGATTCCATTACCGAAGGCGGACCTGATTTTTTTTCCTACCTGTTCCCGCTGGATTCATTGCTGGAAAGCGCGGGATACCGGGCATCGTTCATAGGGCCGAGGCAGTCGGTGCGGAATGGAGATACCCTGCATCATGCGGGGTACAGCGGCAGAACGGCGGAATACCTCGCCGCGCGGGCCGATAGTATCTATTCACTCTATCCCGCAGATATCGTGTTGTTGCACAGCGGGCATAATCATTTCATCGAAGAAGTGCCCATACCCGGCATCATCGCTGCGCAGCGTACCATCATACAAACCCTACGTAAAAGAAATCCATCGGCAGTAATCCTCGTGGCAGCTGTGATCACCGCGGGCAAACTTCCTAAATATGCGTATATACCGGAACTGAATACAGCTATCAATGAAATGGTTATATCCATGCACGATGATAAAGTGCGGCTCGTAAACCAGCAAAACGGCTGGAGCTGGGAGCAATACACCATTCATGATAAAGTACATCCCAACCGGGCCGGCGCCGCTGTTATTGCTGCCCGGTGGTATAACGCTATCAGTAACTTATCGAACAAACAACCATGAATATGAATAGTGAGGAAATGCGTTACCGGAAATACGCGCGGCATTTTTTTATATGCCTGCTTGCCACACACCTGTTTGTATGCGGATATGCCCAGCAGGATTCGTTGCTGCGGGCAAAAGAATTTTCAGCAAGGGGAGGACTGCCCAATTTCTTCTCGAAAATAAAGGAAGGAAAAACGCTGCGCATTGCATTCCTGGGCGGAAGCATTACCAGGGCAGGCAATGGCTATCGCGACCAGCTGCTTACATGGCTCAGGGAGCAATATCCTGCCAACAGGTTTGAGGAGATCATGGCCGCAGTAAGCGGTACAGGATCGGATTTCGGCGCCTGCCGGGTAAAGCAGCATGTAACAGAACATAAGCCGGACCTGGTACTGGTAGAGTTTGCCGTAAACGATAACCGCTGGCGCATGCAATATGTACGTGAAACAATGGAAGGCATCGTGCGCCAGGTATGGAAAGCAGATGCTAAAACGGATATCTGTTTTATCTACACCATTGCCAACGAAAACCTGCCCGACCTGCAAAAGGGCCTGTTCCCCGCTTCCGTAACGGCTATGGAAGCAGTGGCATCTTACTACCATATCCCCAGCATTCATATGGGCCTTGCCATACGTGATGAGATCAACGCAGGGAAGCTGGTGATGATGGGTAAAAAAGAAGAACAAACCTTACCCGTGTTCTCGGCGGATGGTGTGCATCCCTTTCCCGAAACGGGACATAAAATATATACACAGGTGCTGGCAAAGAACCTTTCCCTAATGCGGGACAATAGTGTTACTGCCAGGCATCGCATGCCGGCGCCGCTCGAAAAAGATAACTGGAGCAATGCAGGAATGGCGCGGCTGGATATGCAGAAGAATTTTACAGGCAACTGGGGCATTACGGATTCGGTAACCAAAGGAAGGGAGTATTACCCATTACTGCCGCAGGTATTCTCCACCGCCTCCACAGATGCAACCGTTACTGTACAATTCAAAGGCACACGGCTGGGGCTGGCAGATATTATGGGGTCTGGTACCTCGGCCGTGGAGATCACGATCGACAACCAGCCGCCAAGGACCATTAACCGTTTCGATGCATTTTGCACGTATTACCGGTTGAATTATTTTTTGATTACGGGACTGCCCAAAGGCAGGCATACAGCCACCATACGGTTGTCGCCCGCTACATTGGATAAACAGGCTATCTTACAAACCCGTAATGTGGTGATGAAAGACCCATCGCTTTACCAGGGCAAAACCATGTATGTAGGAGCCGTCTTATACTGATAAACCAGGAAACAATGATGCAACAGATCAGCCGATTCATTCTCAGGAAATATATATGGGTGCTGCTGGCAACAACCGGCAGTATACCCGGCATACATGCACAAACCTATACTGCAGACTGGGCATCGCTGGATGCACGGCCCATACCACAATGGTTTACGGATGCCAAGTTCGGCATCTTCATTCATTGGGGTGTGTACTCGGTACCGGCCTGGGCGCCGGTAGGTAAGGAGTATGCCACGTATTCAAAATACGCTGAATGGTACTGGAACCGCATGGTTACCGACAGCTCCAAAGTAGGTAAGGCGTTCAGAGCTTATCACAACAAAACCTATGGCCCCAATACAGCTTACCAGGATTTTGCGCCCATGTTCAAGGCAGAACTGTTTAACCCGCAGCAATGGGCGTCTGTGTTTAAAAATGCAGGAGCGCAGTACGTGGTGCTTACTTCCAAACACCATGATGGATTTGCCCTCTGGCCCAGCGCACAGTCCTGGAACTGGAATGCTGCCGATGCTGGCCCCCACCGCGACCTGGCAGGTGATCTCAGCAAAGCCGTAAAAGCGCAGGGGCTGCACATGGGCTTTTATTATTCATTGTACGAATGGTTCAACCCCCTTTATAAAACAGATGTGAACAGGTATGTGAATGAACACATGCTGCCGCAACTGAAAGACCTTGTAATGCGCTATGAACCCGATATCATCTGGCCCGATGGTGAATGGGAGCATACCAGCGATACCTGGAAGAGCCAGTCGTTCCTCTCATGGCTCTACAACGAAAGTCCGGTAAAGAATACCGTGGTGGTGAATGACCGCTGGGGCAAGGAAACCCGCGGTAAGCACGGGGGATATTATACTACTGAATATGATATCGTACACAATGAAGATGCCAGCAGCAAGAAGTTTACCCACCCATGGGAAGAATGCCGCGGTATAGGCGGATCATTCGGTTATAACCGTAATGAGAACCTGGCAGATTACCAGTCGTCCGATGCCCTCATCCATATGCTCATACAAAAAGTATCGCGCGGTGGCAACCTGCTGCTCGATATAGGCCCTGCGGCAGACGGCACCATACCCGTGATCATGCAGCAACGCCTTGCCGATATCGGCGCCTGGCTTGCCACCAACGGCGAAGCCATTTACGGCACCACCGCAGGTGAATCCCTGCCCGCAAAAGAAAACGTGTTTTATACCCGCAAGGATACAGCCCTTTACATCATACTTACAGCCCGGCCCGAAACGCCGCTTACCATACCGCTTTCCCATGCACCTGCCCGCCTGACCCTGTTAGGCAGCGGGCAGCATATATCATATGCATATAAAAAAGGGAACCTGGTGATTGACCCGGTTAACATATATCCCAACCTGCCTGCGGGTGGGTATGGGTGGGTGATTAAGGTGGAGTAGGAGAGACCTCCGTTCAGAGCAGGGTTGGCTTATGCCTGGAAGCGGTCAAACGGAACTGAACCGGAATATTCACCTCGTTTTGATGACACGTTTTTCCATCAGTTCCCCATTTAGCATCACGTTGAACAGGTAAGTGCCGGTGGCGAGTCGTTCCGACCCTGTAAGAAGAAAAAGGTTATCTCCCTTCACCACCTGTTCTTCCTGTTGCAATAACCTGTGCCCGGCTATATCAGTAAGGTATACAACCGCACGCCCGGCTGCCTGTGCGGTAACCCGGTATTGCATTCTGTTGCGGAATGGATTGCCCAGGATCACAAGGTGATTGCGTGCTTCGCCATTCAATGCCAGCTGCAGTATGGGTGATGTATATATTTTTCCATTGCTGTTGGTATATACGATCCGGTAGTAATACCGGTAGCCGGAGTGTACCTGTATATCCCTGATAGTATAGCTGCCTGTGGAAGCGATGCCACCGGTTGTTTTTGCGATGGTGAATGCAGGATAAAAGCTGAATCCGTCTGATGATCGTTCCACACGGAAAGCCCCGCTTGTTTCATTGAGGGTTGTCCATTGCAGGATGGCTACCTGTCCCGAAGCCGAAACACCGCTGCTTAACCACTGGAATTGTGGCTCCGGCAAACCCGGCGCTGTACTGCTGATGCTGAATGGCGAGAATGTACCGATGCCTTCCTGCTGCACGGTAAACGGACCAGTACCTGCCGCCCCCTGCGCTGTATACAGCATCCAGGAACTATCCGGTTCAAGGTAATGTGCCACGGCGGCCATCTTTCTGTCAAAGCCGGGCAGTTCATCAACGGCATTCCACTGAAAACGTACTATAATATTGGAAGTGCTGGGGGAAGCTTTGCGGATGAACCAGGTTTTGTCTACATAATTGTTCCCGATAATGCCATTATAAGGCGAATAGATTTTGTAATCATTATAAATATGGTCGATCACTCTTACCTCGAAATCATCAGGCCTGCCTGATGCATTCGTGATCGTCACCGGTGTATACGAACCGGTATTTGCGCCCACAGGGAATACGGTTCCGGCCGCACCTACCTGGGTAAGCAGTACTGTTCCGTTTCCATTGGTTACTATAAAGGAACTGCTGTCATAGTGTTGCATAACAGCTTTTACAGAGAGCTGCAGGTTATGGTTACCGAGTACCAGTTTGCCACTGTCGAGTAGCAGGGCACCGTTCACTATCACATTTCCGTTCAGCATTTTAGTACCGCCGCCATCCAGCCGCAGCGAGTCGTATATGCCGGCAGGAATGTTCTGGGGGCGGGTACCGGCAAATACCACCATTCCTTTGCCTGCGTTGAACCTGCCATCACCCAGTACATTGCCATAGGTTTGCAGCGAAGATCCCTGCGCAAAGTCCACAGCTGCACCGGCGCCGATAAGGATATTGTTTACTGTGGCTGTGCGGCTCACGACCGGCATTCGGAACGCGGAGGCATCGATCACCACATCCGTATA
>DASVLZ010000138.1:0-4458 GCA_036384615.1 Sediminibacterium sp. | reverse complement strand
CGATATCCCGGTTGGTTATCCATGCTTTACCTTCTTTATTGAAACGTGTCCTGGTTTCCACAACAGCGCCGCGCAGATTGGGATCGGGGTGATTAACCGCATAACGGTTCCTGATGATCCATACTGCAGATTTCTGGATATTGGGATCGAACTCTTTAAATCCATACTCTGATAATTCCATCCAGAGAATACCTGCCAGTGAAACTGCCGAACCGGTGATGGAGCCTTTATCCGGTTTCCTTCCGTTCAAAAAATTCTCGTAAAAAATGGTGCCGTCCTTGGTCTGTGCTTTTGCAAACACACGTGCGGTTCTGGCGGCGGCCTCGAGGTATTTACGGTCACCCGTCATGCGATAAGTATGCACCAGTGATTCGGCATACCACAAAGAAAAACGCGGATGGAAAGAATGCTCTTCTGCTGAGTTCGGCATAAACCGCATCCATACTCCTTCGGGACCTTGTTTTTCGATCAGGCTGTTGCTAAGGTTGATATGCGCCTGTTTGAATTTTTCATTCTTAGAAAACTCATATGCATCAGCGAAGATCCACCCTTCTGTATTGGGTCGCGATACATCAAACAATGTCTGTTTTTCCTTCCCGTCCCAGAAAGGACTATGGTCTTTCAGCACCTTGCCCGTTCTCAGGTCGATCACATCATAACAAACCCCCTGTTCCGGGTAATACATGCTGTCCATCATCCATTTTGCAGCATTGGTAGCCACTTTCGCATATACCGGGTTCCCTGTTACACGTGATAATTCATAGATGCCGGGCGTGCCATCGGAAACCGTTGCAAACACTGCGTAGTTCTGTCCCAGCACATCACCATGTATCGCAGCCACCATGCCCTTAAGTTCAGGCCGGCCCTTGATCTCCATGCTGATCCACCAGTTGCCTCCACGTTTGGCAACATCCAGGTAATGTTTGTTACCGGTTTTTTTGTATGCTTCCAGCAAGGCATAAATCGCCTGTCCTGTATGCCAGGGCACTTCGTAATCGTACCATTTTCCCTCGGTGAGGTTGTAATCGCAACGCGATCTTCCCTGCGGATCTATCAGGGTATTGGCAATATACGCGGCGCATTCATTAATGGCCTTCACCACATCGGGTTTTGCAACCTGTGCGTTGAGTTGCAGTGAAGACATGCACAAAGCCACCAGGCACCATGCGGTTAAAACTTTATTCCGCTTCATGATTTCCTTTTTCTGAGTTGATAAAATATTTCTGTTTCTGGCTGGTAACGGTTAAACCGGGTGCGAGCCGGAACGAGAAAGACCATTGTCCTGGTTTCCCCGGTATTTTGAACAGGATGTTGTTAACACCGGCCTTCAGGGGAAGCGAAATAAATGCTTCCCCTTCTGCCGGTTTACCAATGCTTGCTGTAAAGCTTCTTTTCCCGTTACAGTACATTTCCGATCCTGCCGGTAATGCGGCATAAGACCCTCCCTGCATGGATGTATCTGTTGTAATGGTGCAGAATACATATGCAACACCACCAGATGCCTTTGTATAAAAATCATCTATATAAGTAATTCCGCCGGATCGTGAAGCATATTTCTGCCACCTGAATGTTTTCCCGCGGAAACTGATCAGGTCTCCCGGCTTGGGCGCTTTTTCTACACCATCACCGCCATACAGGAATGAAGGAAGCCTGCCGTCTTCCATCGCAAAAGGCCCGCACATGAGCAAGTTCTGGAAATAGGTATGGATAGTGGTTACTACGTTCAGACCAATAGAAGCCTTATCGGCTGCCGGCATACCCTGCCGCAATCTTTCCGCCTGCTTTCCGATCTCATCCGCAATGGCAGATAATCCTTTTATATTATCCAGGTACGGCTGCAAAGCTATATCCAGCGAATACGGCTGGTTCTCCCTGAGCCATGCTGTTTTGAAACGGACACTTACCGCTGTATAACTTTCTCTCAAACGGGTCACCATCTGTTTTGCCTGTTGCAGTTCATTTGTATTGCCGGCTGATACGCCCCGGTCGTACAACATAGTTGCCGCCGGCATGGTCTGGCGCGCCTGCATCATTAAGATATATTGATCGATAGCCAGTGAAATGGCTGTAAAATCCGAAACATGATCTGCAGGCCTGCCTTTCTGCAAAATTGTTTTCGCATGCTGTACAATGCGCAACACCTCATCCACTCCTTTGCTGTTGATCACAAGTGTACGTCCCTTCTGCGGAAGAATGGCCGCATGCCACAGGTTATCATTCAGGTTAAAACTGATCGGGATATTTCGCAGCAGCATCAGGCTGTCCAATGCCTGCACATAATAAGCACCATTCTTTCCATAAGCAACAGCAGCATACCTTTCATCGAATGAATGTTTACCCGAAGCAACAGTATTCCAGCTGTTCTCTGCAGCCTTGTATACACCATACCAGTCGCCCGAAAACAGGTAAGCGCCTCCATCATCCCATACGGTTGTGATCACGCCTCTGGCGCCAGCCTGTTTTGCCGCAGTCAAAAAGCCTTCAATGTTTTTTGCGGCCATCACCATATCGGGAAACATACGGTAAGAATTCAGTATACCCGGGCAAGCCATGAAACGGAGGTTTCGGCTGGCAAATGGCTGTATCCATTTATCGAAGGAAGGCTGGCTTCCATACTCCCATGTCAGGTAAATAATATCACGCGGAAGCATATCCAGTATGTCTTCATGTTCCAGCGCAATATCTCCCCACATCATGAGTTGCTTGCCATGTGCTTTCACAACATCATACAGGAAACGGATATGGTCTGCATAGAAACGGGAAACACCCACACTGTCGGTATATTTTTTAGAACGCCCTTTGCCCAGGTCGAATGTTTCATCGCAGTTCACATTAAAATAAGGTGCGGAGAATGCTTCGCAGAGTTCGCCGATCACATCGCGCAGGAATGTCTTTGCTTTTTCATCAAGGGGAGAGATCATGGCAGATGTTTCTCCCATGGAACGGTATTGCGGCAGCGATAATATTTTTTCAAAATGCCCGAAAGACTGGAAGCTGCCTACCAGTTGTATGTGGAACTTTGCCGCATAGGCGCTCAGTTCCCTGATCTGCGCCATCGTAAACTTTCCCGCTGAAGGAGCGAAGTCAGGATGCGAAAGAGGTTGCACAACATGTTCTATATAAAAAGAAAGTGCATTGATCTTTATAGAAGCCAATCTTTCTATCTGTTCTTTTACATACGCTACCGTGGAAATAGGCCCCCTGCTGATATCGTCGTATACCTGGCGGTGCGGGAAGGAAGGCCAGTCTGCTATATGCACACCTGTATGCCAGCCTGCTTTCTGCAATTGCCTGATGGTTTGCAGCCCGTAAAAAAGACCGGATTCCGTATTGGCAACGAGGTCAAAACGTTTGGCATCGGCAAGCAACAGGTACCCCTCGCTGCCCAGGGAGTCTTTCCATTTTTCTGCACCGGTAAGAAACTGTTCACTCCCTGCGCTGCCAAGCAGTACCATGCGCAGCTGTCTTCCTTCAGCCTGTTTACCCGGCCATATATGGCTGATATGCCAGCCCAGTCTCTGCTGCATTGCAGTATCGGCGCCCGTGTACACAATACTGCTGACCCGGAAAGAAATCGCATCCGGCAACTGCTCTGCTACTACCGGTTTCGGCAGTACAGGCAATTCCCTCGCGGCAAGCCTGAAGCCGCAGCATATCATACACACTATGTAGAGCCATTGTTTCATTGCCTGCTTTTCGGGATAACGTTTTTATTGATGGGCGATGATATGATATTACCGGAACTGATATCCTGCTGAATAAACTGTTTTGCTTTGATAAAAGGCACCGGCGTAATATAACCATTGGAAGAAGAGATCACCGAAATAACCGATGCAGTCCCCTGCTCATGTTGTATATCGGGATTGCTGATGGTAAAATCGCATACATCATGCAGCGACAGTCCCGGTCTTAGATCGGCCTCACCATAGCGGAGTGAAAGGTTAGACACCCTGATACCTTTTACATGACGGATGAATACACCATAAGAAGGCAGTTTGCCGAACATAGTTCCTTCCGGGTAGGCTGTTTCCAGCTCATCGATCTTTCTTGTCGCATCCGCAAGCGTTCCTCCGCCTTTACTATGGATGGTGATATCATCCAGAAAAATATCTTCTACCGGGTGAGAAGGTATGCCGGAGATGGAGCAACCGGTGCTGTCTGCGTTTACAGCCAGTATATGCGAGAGCAGTATGTTGCGTATGGCGCCCACGGGGGGTTGGGCTGCCAACGCATGGTATTTACGGGCCCTGTTACCGAGTTTTACAAAAATGGGTACCTGCGGGCCATCGATCACGAGGTTGGTGATGCTGATGTTTTCCATGATACCGCCATCTACCAGTTCCATGGCGAGCCCGCCATTGCCGCCAGGTTTGCCATAGATAGTGGTGGTTTGCCTGGATGGTTTTATCACGCGGTTGCTGACCGTTATATTCTTAAAGCCGCCAGTTGATTCGGTGC
>DASVLZ010000137.1:0-3458 GCA_036384615.1 Sediminibacterium sp. | reverse complement strand
GGCAGAAAAAGCGCATGAAGAAGGCGCTTCTTTTGTGCTTACCAATGCACCTATTGCCATGCGTATGGGCGAGATCAAGAAACTGGCCGAGAAAACCGGTTCCGAGATCGTACCCGCAGATGCCACCAGTGTAGAGGAACTCACTACCCTGTTTACCCGCTCGCAGGAGATACTGGGAGGAAAGATCGATTTTGTACTGCACTCCATCGGCATGAGCGTGAACATCCGCAAGAACATACCGTATACTGAACTGAACTATGAATATTTTATGAAGGGTATCGATGTGTCTGCATTATCCTTCCACAAAATGCTGGCTGTAGCACGCAAGCTCGATGCCATCAATGAATGGGGCAGCGTGGTAGCGCTCACCTATATGGCGGCACAGCGTACTTTCCCTTTCTATACCGATATGGCCGATATCAAAGCCCTGCTGGAGTCCATTGCCCGCAGCTTCGGTTATCATTATGGCCTGGAGAAAAAAGTGCGGATCAATACCGTGTCGCAGTCTCCCACCAAGACTACGGCAGGCACAGGCATCAAAGGTTTTGGCGATTTCTTCGATTATGCCAATGCTATCGCCCCGCTGGGCAATGCCACGGCCGAAGACTGCGCCAATTACTGCATTACCCTGTTCTCCGACCTTACCCGTATGGTTACCATGCAGAACCTGTTTCATGATGGCGGCTATTCCAATACCGGCGTGAGCATGGATGTGATGCAGAAACTGGGAATACAATAAACAGATAAGCCTGTACCATGAACCTCCTGCTTAGTATACCGCCCGGCATTGTGGAATATATCGGCTATTTCGGGTCGTTCCTTACTGCCATCACGTTTATACCGCAGGTATATAAATCATGGCAGACCAAAAGTGTGGGGGACCTGAGCGGCTGGATGGTGGCTATCGTTATTACCAGCGCCATCGTATGGCTTGTGTATGCTTTTGCCATCAACAGCGGGCCTGTGATCGTAGCCAATACCGTGGTGCTGTTGCTTACGCTGGTGCTGCTGTATTTTAAATTCAGGTTTGGCAGAAAATAAAAGACTTTCATTAAAAAAGCCACCTTGTGATAAGGTGGCTTTTTAGTTTAATATTCGTCTTCGTTGAACATGAAATCTTCCTGGCTGGGATAATCGGGCCAGATGTCCTCGATGCTTTCGTACACTTCTCCTTCGTCTTCGAGTTCCTGGAGGTTTTCCACCACTTCGATAGGTGCGCCGCTGCGGATGGAGTAATCGATCAACTCATCCTTGGTGGCGGGCCAGGGCGCTTCTTCCAGGTAGCTTGCCAATTCTAAGGTCCAGAACATAATCGCGGCTTTTTAATTTTTTGCAAATGTAGCCGTATATACGAAACAACCAAAAGGGAGTTGATACCATTCTGTAAAGAAATAGGTAAAATCTCACCAAAAAAACGGGCAGGGTCGTAGGTTTGTAGCCTTATTCAGGCCGGAAAGATGCTCAAAGCAATACATATTACAAAAAAATACGGCACACTCGAAGTGCTCAAAGGCGTGGACGTTTCCATCGGCCAGGGCGAGATCGTGAGCATCATCGGCTCATCGGGTGCGGGTAAAAGCACCCTGTTACATATACTGGGTACGCTCGACAGGCCCGACTCGGGTTCCATCACCATCAGCAATGAACGGGTAGACCAGCTGACCGGTAAAAAACTCGCGGCTTTCCGTAATAACCATATCGGCTTTGTATTCCAGTTCCACCACCTGCTGCCCGAATTTACCGCGCTGGAAAACGTATGCATACCAGGATGGATCGCGGGCAGGAAAAAAAAAGAGGTAACCACAAGGGCCCAGGAACTGCTTGAACTACTCGGGCTTGGAAACAGGGCCGATAATAAGCCCCAGCAGCTATCCGGAGGTGAGCAGCAGCGCGTTGCCGTGGCAAGGGCATTGATCAACCAGCCCGATATTGTTTTTGCCGATGAACCTACCGGCAACCTCGACAGCGCCAATGCCCGCGACCTGCATGAACTGTTTGTTACCCTCAGGAAAGAATTCAACCAGACCTTCCTCATCGTTACCCACAACGAAGAACTTGCGGGGCTGAGCGACAGGACGCTGCATATGAAAGACGGGAGAATCGTTTCGTAAAAACTACATCCTCGGCTTCCAGGCTATTTCATTCACCTGCAGTAAATGCCCTGCAAACCTTGCGAGCACAAATAAATAATCGCTTAACCGGTTCAGGTATTTGATCACGACAGGGTCTACAAATACATCCTCCTGCTGCATATGCACACAACAGCGTTCCGCCCGCCGGCAAACGCACCTGGCCACATGCGTGGTGGAAACAGCTACATGACCTCCCGGCAGTATAAAGGATTTCATGGGAGGCAGTATGGCATTCATCCTGTCGATCTCGTTCTCCAGTAAAGTAATATCCGTTTCCTTCAGATCGGGCAGTTTCATTTTTGGTTCTTTCTCCGGGTCACAGGCTAAGGACGAACCTATGGTGAACAGCCTGTCCTGTATCTCTTTCAGCAAAATGCGTGCATCCGCATCTGTCATGTGATCATTCACAAGACCTATATATGAATTCAGTTCATCCACCGTGCCATATGCTTCAATACGTATATGGCTCTTGGGCACCTTGGTACCCCCTATCAGCGAGGTCTTGCCTTGGTCGCCGGTTTTGGTGTATATTTTGGAAGACATAAAAGAAATTTTGTGATTGCAGATGGCAAATTGCAGATTGAAAGATTAGCCGATTCAAATCTCCCGATTTGCCATCTGCAATCTGCCATTCCTCAATGGCTCATCGCCATCTCCCTCGACTTGTCGCTTTCGATGAGGCCGTCGCGGAGGCGTACTACGCGGTGGGCGTAGGCGGCTATATCTTCTTCGTGCGTTACCAGCACTACCGTGTTACCGGCTTCCTGTATCTTACCGAAGATCTTCATTACTTCAACCGAGGTTTTGGTATCGAGGTTACCGGTAGGTTCATCCGCAAGTAATAGTGATGGGTTGTTTACCAGTGCGCGCGCTATCGCCACACGTTGTATCTGTCCGCCGCTCAGTTCATTGGATTTATGATGGCTGCGGGAGTCGAGGTCTACTTTCGTCAGCGCTTCCATCGCCCTTTCTGTTCTTTCCTTCTTGCCCACGCCTGCATAGATCAGGGGCAGGGCCACGTTCTCAACAGCGGTGAGCCTGGGCAGCAGATTGAACTGCTGGAATACAAAACCGATCTCCACATTGCGCACTTCGGCAAGGTCATCATCGGGCATCTTGCTCACATCTTTACCGTTGAGTATGTATTTGCCTCCTGTAGGCGAATCGAGGCATCCCAATATATTCATCAGCGTGCTTTTGCCGCTGCCTGAGGGGCCCATGAGCGCCACGTATTCATTGCGGAATATTTCCAGCGATATGCCTTTCAGCACAGGTATGGCCTGCGAACCCATAAAATAACTCTTGCGGATATCTTCCAGGCGGATA
>DASVLZ010000136.1:0-8104 GCA_036384615.1 Sediminibacterium sp. | reverse complement strand
CTACCTGGTACTGGAAGCCGTTCATGATAAAATAAGCCAGGCGGCCGCCGCTGAATGCTGCCTGTATCGCTGCCACCACATCCTGTGTAGACAGGCCCAGGTCCTTCACTTTCATCCTGTCGATAGTAAGCCGTATTTCGGGTTTATTGAATTTCAGGTTCACATCCACATTGGCAAAGGTCTTATCCTTACGTGCTTCTTCCAGGAATTTGGAGATCATCTCCTTCAGCTTGTTAAGGTCCTGGTTCTGCAGAATAAACTGCACAGGCAGTGATCCCCTCGAACCCTGCCCCACCGCAATGGTCTGTTCCTGCACGGCAAATACGCGTGCATCATTAAACCTCGAAAGTTTTTTCTGCAGGTCGTTGGCAATATCGTTCTGGCTTCTTGTGCGCTGGTCCGGGTCAACCAGTCCCAGCCTGGGTTGCGAAGAGTTGGTACCGCTCGAGCCATACCCCCCACCCACGCGGGCAAATACAAAATTCCTTTCCGGAACGGAGTCGTACAGGAAGTTGGCAATATCGTCTGTCAGCTTCTGCATATAACTGAAGCTGGTTCCTTCGGCAGCAGTAACGGTAAAACGCACACTGTTCCTGTCTTCCAGCGGCGCAATCTCGCTTTTGAGTGACGTGCTGATCAGGTAAATGATGCCGCCGCAAAGCAGTACCAGCACCCATGCCATCCAGCGTACTTTCATAAACCCGGTGAGCAGCCTCCTGTAACCATTTTCCATTCCGGCAAAGAAGGGTTCCGTTTTACGGTAGAACCAGCCCTCCTGTGCATTGGGCCTGTTGAGGTATACGTTCAGTACAGGAGTGATCGTAAGCGATACAAAGGCCGATATCAGCACCGCCGCCGCCAGCGTAACGCCGAATTCACGGAACAGTCTTCCCACAAATCCCTGCAGGAAGATCACAGGCAGGAATACCACGGCCAGGGTAATGGATGTGGAGATCACCGCAAAGAAGATCTCCTTGCTTCCTTCCAACGCCGCCTTGCGTATGGGCAGGCCTTCTTCCAGCTTCCGGAAAATGTTTTCCGTTACCACAATTCCGTCATCCACCACGAGACCCGTTGCCAGTACAATACCCAGCAGCGTAAGGATGTTCACAGAAAATCCCGCCACATACATAATAAAGAAAGTGGCCACGAGAGAAATAGGGATATCGATGAGCGGCCTCAATGCCACCAGCCAGTTACGGAAGAACAGGAAGATCACCAGCACCACCAGCGAGAAAGAAATGATCAGCGTCTCTTTTACTTCTTCCAGTGAGCGGCGTATGTTCACCGTATTATCGATCAGCACATGAAAGGTGATATCCGATTTATTCGTTTTCTCGATCTGTTCCAGGCGCTTATTGAATTCATCGGCAATCTCGATATTGTTGGCGCCGGGCTGGGGTATCAGCGCAAGACCCACGGCGTTTACGCCATTATATTTCCATGAGGTCTCCAGGTCTTCCGGAGCCAGCTCTACTTTGGCAACATCACCTAGGCGCACTATGCCACTGCTGTCTTGTTTTATGATCAGGTCACGAAACTGTTGTTCATTCGTTAACCTGCCCAGCGCGCGTATGATCAATTCTGTATTATTGCCGTATATCTTGCCTGGCGGCAATTCAATATTTTCTGTGTTGATGGCATTGCGGATATCAGTAAATGCTACGTTGTGTGCATTCATTTTATCCGGGTTCAGCCATAAGCGCATGGAATACCTTTTCTGGCCGAAGATGTTAATGGCGCTTACATCCTTGATCGTCTGCAATTGCTGCTGCAATACATTCTCTGCATAATCGCTCAGCTCCATCAGGCTTTTGGTGCGGCTCTGTATGGCGAGGATCAGGATAAACTCACTGTTGGCATCGGCTTTGGATACGATCGGCGGCGCATCCACATCCTGCGGCAGGGAACGCTGTGCCTGCCCTACTTTATCGCGCACATCACTCGCCGCAGCTTCGAGGTCAACACCCAGCTCAAATTCAATGGTAATATTGCTGCTGCCGAGCGAGCTGGAAGAAGAAATGGAACGTATGCCAGGTATACCGTTTACCTGTTTTTCCAGGGGTTCGGTAATCTGGCTTTCAATAATATCAGCATTGGCACCGGTATAACTCGTACGCACGTTGATAATGGGCGGATCTATTGCGGGGTAATCCCGCACGGCAAGAAAAGTGAATCCCACCACGCCGAACAGGATGATCATCAGGTTCATCACTGTTGCCAGCACCGGCCTCTTCAATGATAACTGCGAGATATTCATGGCTGCTTCACTATGCTGTTTGTGGGAGAACTTTCCCTGTTAATTGCTTAGTTGCTCAAGTGTTTTCACACTGCGCACTTTCAGTGGCGATTTGGGACGGGCAAACAATACGCCTGTTACCACAACGGTATCACCAGCCTGGATGCCCTTGGTGATCTCCGCGTTATTGGCCTGCCGCTCGCCGGTTTCTACATTTACAAACGCCGCTTTACCGCCTTTCACAATAACCAGCTGTTTGTTCCTGTCGTCAGGTATTATGGCATTGGTGGGTACGAATATGGCCTGGCCTTTCCGATTGGCGGAGATGAATACTTTTACGAAAGCGCCGGGGTTTACTTTCGTGCCCTGCAACACGGCGCGTATTTTCAGGTTGCGGGTATTCTGTATCACCTGTGGCTCTGTGGCAATGATCACCGCTTTGGCTGTTTCCTGAGTGTTGGCATCCACCTGAACATCTACAGTAGCGCCTTTATGTATCAGCCCGCTGTATTCTTCAGGAATGGTAAAATCAATTTTTATCTTATCCAGCTGCTGGATCGTGGCAATGATATTACTGGGAGAAAGATAGGCGCCAAGACTCACCTGCCGCAGACCCACAACGCCGCTGAAAGGCGCGCGTATCACGGTCTTGTCGATCTGTGCCTGCGTATAGCCGATATCTGCTTTCAGGGTGCTTACCTGGTTTACGGCAGCATCATAGTCGGCCTGGTTAAGCCCGCCAACATCAATGAGTTTTTTGAGGCGCTGTTCCGTTTTCTGCGCCAGTTCCAGCTGTGCTTTGGATTTATTCAGGTTGGCCACATAATCCGCATCATTGATCCTGGCAATCACAGTTCCCTTCTGAATATATGACCCTTCTGGAACATTCAGGTATACCAGCCTGCCGCTGATCTCTGTTCTCAGTTCCACGAATTCATTGGCTACCACTGTGCCATTGGCCTCAATGTTACTGCTTACATCCTGCAGGGCTGCTACAATCACATCAACCGTTACCGGCTGCTGCGAACTGCCCTGCTGTTTAGGAATTTCTTTCTCTTTTTTGCCCTTGCATGCCAACGCAAAAACGGCAGCAAGAACAAAAAGGTATTGTCTTTTCAAAGGCTACGATTTAAGGCGCTTAAAGATAGAGATATATTTCAGTTTTGTTCTTTACGCCCCTGACAAATGGCTAAGCACCACGAATTAATCGGCGAGAAGGGAATGTTGATGATCCATAGTCCATGGTCCATAGTCAATGGACCATGGACTATGGACCATCGACTTCAAACCCGGGCTATCTCCTGAGCCCTCCCTTCCAGTTGTATTTTTCCGACTGGTATTGCTCATTGCATTTCTGGATGTAGTAACCAAATTCCAGGTCGTTGAGCAGCAGGAGCATTTCGTATGAAGGGCGGTACTTGGTCATGAAGACTTCCAGCTCGGGAGATTCCAGTTTGGTAACCTTGCGTACAAACAGTTTGCTGAAACGCCTGTCGATATATTTGTTCTGTTCCTCATCCAGCAATCTCTTCTGCAGGAAAGCCAGGTTGCGGTTACGGCGGGTACGGAACATATTGATGATCTCATCCAGGTCAAAACCGGCTGTCAGCCCGCCGGGATTATAATTGGGATTGCTGCTGATGCGCAGGGTGGGCTTTCTGAAATTGAAATATTTGGCATATTCCTGCCGGTTCTGCACCGAATCGAGTTTATAATAATTGTTGCGCACTTTCACCTCGGGCAGTTGCGCCGCATATACATGGATCATCACGTTGAAGTTCTCCATGTTCTCGATAGTATCCACAGGATACTTCATGGTTGCCTTGCCGATCAGTGAAAACCAGATGGAATCTTTTCTGGGAACCATAAGGGAATACCTGCCGAGGGAATCCGTAACAGTACCTCTCCCCGATGTGCTGAAAACGGCCACTGCTTCAAGAGGACTGCGGGCAGAAATATCATACACGGTACCGCTTACAGTTACATACTGCGCATGCGCCCCGGCAGCAAGACCGGCCGTAAACAGAACCACTATAAAAGCAGATAGTAACCCTTTTCTCAAACCCTTTATTTAGCGTGTAATATTAAGACAGCCTGCGGAGAGTGCAAACGATAGAGGGGGAATTAACTAAGTTTTAGATTGCAAATTGCAGATCGCAGATTTTTGGCTGCAAAGAATATAAAACGTAAAAATAATAATGAAATCCCTATTCAATCTGCGATCTGCAATTTGCAATCCCCCAATCTAAAACTTGGTGTCAATTATATACGGCAGCATCGTGCGCCATGTAGGCCAGTCATGGGTGATATCTGCGCCCCAGATATCGAGGTCGTACCAGATACCTTTATCATACAGGATGCCTGCAAAACGGCGGGAAGCATCCGGGTCTTCATATGAACCGCTGCCTGTATAAATATGAATATGATGGCTCGCTTTAATGCGGCCCAGGTACCATTCATCCGCCAGGTTGGGGAGATAATGCGCCGGGCTGTTATAATATACCTGCTCATCAAAATAACCCTTGGTATATTCCGTAAGATCGTATACCCCGCTCATGCTGATGGCCCCATTGATGATATCGGGCCGTTTCAGAAAAAGATTCATCGCATGCAGGGCGCCGAAAGAAGCCCCGCAGGTATACAGCATGGTTTCATCGCTGGTGGCATTGCGTATGAACGGCACTACTTCATTGAACACATATTCATTAAACTGGTTATGCCGTATGGCCTTATGTGCCGGCTCCATTTCATCGTTCATCCAGCTTTCCCTGTTCATGCTGTCGATGCTGAATACCCGCAGCTTCCCCGCATTAATATACGGGGCCAGTGCATCTATCAGCTGAAAACGTTCATATTCCAGGTAATCCGCTGCCGCGGTAGGTATCAGCAACAGGGCAAAACCATAATGACCGTAAGAAGCAATTGGCATATCCCTGCCAAGCGCAGGGCTGTACCACGAAGTAAGCTGTCTGTTCATAATCTGCTCATTTCAATCTAATCAATACAGGTCTTCTTTATTTCTTTCCAGAGATCGCGGAAACACTGTGCCGCATAGCTGCTGGGGGCATAGGTTTCCAGTGGTGCTTCATTCACACCCATTTTCTCTACATCGCTGAGATACGGTATATAGTTTTTGAGGAAGAACTTATCCTTATAAAAACTGTTCATCACTTCATGATGCAGGTTCTTCCTGTGGTCCACCATACTGAAAAAACATTTCAGTTTATCGGTATCTATCTGGTTCTCCTTGAAATAAGCCAGTACCGTTTCATAGGAGCGTATAGATAGTGTGGTGGGGATATTAGGCATCAGTACCCAGTCGGCTCCCGCAAATACGGCTTCATGCAGCAGCGATATACCCGGCGGGCAATCCAGGAATACGATATCGTATTCTTTTTTCAGGGGTGAAAGCAGCGAGGAGATTTTCTTCCTCGACTGTTTCATATCGCTCAGCAGTATATCCGCATGGCGCGCCGAGAGATCGGCAGGGATGATGTCGAGGTTCTCATAGGTGCTGGACTGCACCAGGGTAGACAGTTCCCTGTCGCTCGTAAACAGCTTTTTGGTATCCGTGCCTGAACCGGCGGTAACGCCCAGGTAAAAAGAGGAAGAACCCTGCGGGTCCATATCCCAGACCAGCGTTTTGTAGCCTTCTTTTGCAGACAGGTACGAGAGATTGATAGCGGCGGCCGTTTTTCCAACACCACCCTTCAGGTTGTAAAGTGCGATAGTGACCATGAATTAAATATACGGAAAGCTGTCAGCTATTGGTCATAGGTTATCGGCTTTTTATCATTCATCCTGGAGGAAGTTACTGTTCATCAGCGGTTTCAGGGTTGCATTTCGAGGTCCAGCACAATGGAAATATTTTGTTTCAGTGTGTGGATCTGCTCACTGGTAAGTTTGCCTATCTGCTGAATAAGTCTTTTATTGTCAATTGATCTGATCTGATCCACCAATATATCACTAGGCCTATCCAGTTGCTTTTTCCTCAGATGAACCCTCAGTATTTCCGCCTCCGGCTGCACGTTGGATGTAACTGGGCAAATAATGGTTGAAGCATGCACATCATTCAGCAGGTTGGTCTGAATAACCACCACCGGGCGGGTTTTACCGGGCTCTGTACCTATGGCAGGGTTCAGGTCTGCCAGCCAGATATCATATTGTCTGATCTTCATGCATCATTTTTTCGAACTCGTGCAAAACACTTAACGACTCTCCGCTCACGAGGGCAGACTCTTTGGCCAGCTTTTTCCCGAGCAGCTTCCGTTTGTTGAAATGATTATACAGGTTAACCGCATCATTTATATATCGGTTTCGCGTCATGTTCATTTTGGAAGTGACCTTTTCAGTTTCTTCAAAAATGGTATCATCAAGCTTAAGCGACAGGGTTTTCATATACTTCCATATTTATTGCAAAAGTAAATACTTTTGGTATATACTTTTGCAATGCAGACAAATCCCTCTCAGTCACTTCTGTATTTGACAAACTTCCTGTATGCCCAAAAAGGACTACAGCAATAATACTGTTTTTGGAAAGAGAAGTACTATATCAGCCACCCCAGCAACAGGCAGCCCGCCACAATAAACGGCGCAGGTATTCTCCTGATGCCCAGCAATGAAAATGTGGCTATCACAATGCATGCATCCCAGATGCCGATGGCTTCTCCGTGCAGAAGGGAGGTTAAAAAACTATCTTTTATCAGGTAACAGGTGGCGCCGGCCATAATGCCCACTACAGAGGCATTGATGCCCTCGAGCGAGCGGAAGATGACAGCATATTTTTTCAGGTTATGCCATACCGGGAAAAAGAACAGTACCAGCAGGGCGCTGGGCAGGAAAATAGCTACCGAGCCAATAATACATCCCAATGTATGCATGCCTGGACCCTCGTCGCTCAGCACCATGCCCCCCGTAAAAGCACTCACGGAAAATACGGGACCGGGTATGGCGCGTACCATACCCCAGCCTGTAAAAAAATCCTCTCTCGACATGTGCAGTACATCACGTCCTGTTTCCTGTACACGTTTGGTCTGCGGGCGGGTTACGTACTGTTCGTACATCAGGGGCATCAGCACATCCCCGCCGCCGAATACAAGGCTGCCGAAACGATAGGCATTCTCGAACAGGTTGATGGCCTTACGATGCTTCCATCCCTGGCTGCTGGCCGTTTCAGACAGGTAGCCTGCCATGCCAAACAGCGCAAGGAAAATAAGTATATTACCCCATTTGATCTTTTTAGGCGGAATACCTTTTTGGGGGATCCGTTTATCACTGAAATTGGTGACAATACCTCCCAGCACGATCAGCACGGGAAACACCCAGGGCGATTTAAACGCAAGAAAGGTAGCTACCGTAGCCACTACCATGATCACCCGGGTAATGGTATTATGGATGGCCTTGCCAAAGATCCGGAATGCCGAATATGCAATAAAGCCTATGGCCATGGGGCGCACGAACTGGAACACCTGGGTATTCAGGCCCATATCGGTAAAATAATCCAGCAGGAAAGAGATCGACCCCATAAGAATACAGGCCGGCGTTATCCATACCAGCAGTGTAAGGATGGCAAGGGAAAGCCCGCCCCGTTTGTACCCGATCAGTGTGATGGTCTGCGAGGAAGAGGCCCCCGGCAGCAGCTGGCAAAAACCGTTGTACTCGATCAGTTCCGTTTCCGTAAGATCACGCCTCCGCTGCACAAAGGTCTTCATCATCATACCCATATGCCCCTGCGGACCGCCGAAAGCGGTAAGGGTGTACCAGAAAACGGCACGCAGAAAAGGCATATGACGGTGCAACGACAACGGGAGGGTGGCGTTAGAACCGGAAGTTAGGGAATATCTATTTCTTCAGGCCTATCTCCCT
>DASVLZ010000135.1:0-3534 GCA_036384615.1 Sediminibacterium sp. | reverse complement strand
TGACTGTAACACGAAGGGATAACATGTTGTTTCTTTCCTTAAGGTACCTGCTGATATCGGCAATGGATGCACCTTTAAAATCCACCCGCTGCCCGTTTACCCATACTTCATACCTGCCCTTGATTGCCGGCTTTACAATGGCTTCTGCACCGGGCGGCAGCTCCTGCTGGTATTCTGTTTCACAGGGAAAGCTTACTGCTGCGCCGGGCCTGCTGATCTTTCCCCATGCGCCCTGCGGCGGATATGCGTAATTCAGTGCAGGCAGCCAGGTTACCTGGTCTTTGGAAGCCTGCCAGCTTTCGTCGGAAACGAGCAGGATATTTTTTCCGGAACCCTGTTCTATGGAAGCCTGTAACAACAATCCTTTGGTATTAGCTGTTTTCACGAAAATGCTGTTATCACCCCGTTTCAAAAATGCGCGGATATCATAGCGGGTGGGTTCCTTACCATGATCCTTTGCTCCAACCATTTTCCCGTTAACAGATAGCTCATAACTTTCATCAGCTGCCATATCCAGCACCGCATTACCGGGTTCGTTATCCAGGTGCAGTTCTTTCCGGAAATATACAACCCCTCCTCCTACTTCCGCCAGGTGCATACTGTTATCGTAATAACTGACCCAGCTGGCATCCCAGTTGCTCAGGTACCGCGTGCAGCCTGTACTGGTGCTGAAAATATCCTTTACCTTGATCTGCTTCCACTTGCTATTGAACTGCGACCTGAATTGCATCACAGGCAATGCCACCGTATCTTTTCCGGGATTCGCGGTCCATGTTTCTGCAAGCGTTTTTGATCCCAACCGGAACTCCCAATCCCCTTTTATATCTATCACCGGTAAAGAAGCTTTGCTGCGCCATTCTTTTGTTACCGTTGTATTCCCGTTAAGAAAACTCAGCTGGTGGTTGCCATTGCCGGCAGACCAGCCGCTGATGGACACAGCATCTGCATGCCTTATTACTTCCAGGCCGGACAGGTCTGTTTTTGTTACCATCAGCTGGTTATTATTCCGCATCTCCTCTGGCAGCAATACGATAAAATAACTTTGCCATGGATCAAAATCCAGCTGCAGCTCGAGGCGGTTATTGTGAATACGGTAATTGGATATATCGGTGACCTCACCGGTTTCAGGATCCCATAATTGCGGCCTGCCGGTTTGTGCAAGGCTTACTTTATAAGAATGCTGCGCCTTACGGCTGTTTACAAAATAGTATACCTCTTTACCGCCAACCTTCCTGTGCTGGTGTTGCAGCCATTCGTTGCCCTCTCCTTCGGTTACAATATCCGTTGCAGCCTGGCTGCGTATGATGGCGGGAAGCGCTTCTATATACCTTGTAAACATTCCTTTTCCTTTCCCGTTATTATGAACGATCACACGGCTTGTGCGTTGTATATCTTCCGACCGGTATTGCACCTGTTCCAGTTCCCTGGGCGTGAAACCGAAGATATCCGTTACCGCATGCAATATGCCTGCATCCTGCGGTGTTCCTTTTTCAGAGGCAGATGGCAGTTTCTTTAACCCGACAAGGGTTCCGCCTTTGGCTACGAAGTCCTGTATCTTTTTCATTCCTTCACTCTGAATAGCAGTTATACCGGGAAGGATCAGCACCTGGTACTGACCGCTACCCGCCTGCATGCCCTGCGATGTACTGGTGGCATGGGCAAGTGAATAAGGATCGATCACATCATAATCTATGTGGTTGTCGAGAAGCATACGCTGCACATCGCGGTAATACTCGTCAGAAACCGGCGTTGTATAGCCTCCCAGCCATACCTGTGTAAGCGGGTATACGATGGCTACCTTACACTGGTGCTTTCCCTGCGACAGCATGTAGGAAATGCGTTGCGCATAATTAGCCAGTGGCTTGAAATATTTCCAGTAAGGATTCTGGTAGAACCAACTGGGCGGCCAGTCTGCCTGGTTCTCCGGCCGCTCCATCGAATAGTGAAAAAGGTGTGGCACGAACATGTTAACGCCGTATACCCCCAGCATGGAAAAGCCGTACCGGTATTCTTCCAGTGGTATCGTGTATCCGCCGCCGCCCATCGCTTCCGCGGCTACACGCTTTCTCCCATACATATGCCCGATGGAACTGATCTGTTTGGGATTGTAAAAATCAATGGCGCGCGGAAAGCCGTAGCGGAAATCCTCGTTATCTGTACAGGGTACCTGTAACTGGCCCTCGGTAAAAAAATAATCCGACTGCCGTATATACTGGATCAGTTCCTCCGTGGTGTGCCCGGTAACCCATATATGATGGTCAGCCGCCCATTTTGCATATTGTGTAAACCATGCTTTTCCGTAGATGACCCTGACAGCATCAAAATAATCAAACCGCTTGGCGGGAGAGAGCTTCGGGTCATTCAGTATCAGTAGCGGCAGGTAAGGTTTCAGATCATAGCCTTTGAGTTCCCGGAACTGTGTTAAGAAATCATCCGACCAGAAAATATTGTTCCGCCTGTCGCGTGAGTTGGCATATATCTCATCGAAAAAGACGCCGGGGATGGTATTACCGAAATATGGGCCGAGCCTCCTGTAATATTCATCATGTGTAATATGCAGGAAATCGGCTACCGTGGCAGAGTCCATATAATTGATCTGCTGCTCAGGGTCTTTGATCATGTTGAAACAGATAACAGACCACCTTCCAGCCGGCGCCTGCCATTCTTTTCCTGCCAGGGAGGTAAGGTCTACCTGCGAAGAAAAATCATATACTCCCCGGTCTGTTATCCTGCCTGCATAAATGGCTACCGGTTTTGCCACAAGATCGAGCCGTATGGTCTGTGGCGCCTGCACCTGGAATTCGTTATAGCGTAATATCTTTTTGATGTTGCGTTCAGGATTTGCCTGTATCGTTCTTCCTCCCGCACTTCCGCTGGGCCATTTGTCTTCATCATAGAGATAGGTATAGAACCCTTTTGCATGCGCGTGTTTTACAGCAGCTTCTATCGCCGTCCACCAGCCATCCGAAAAATAAGGCGTGGCGCTTTGGTCAAGTCCTTCCCTGGCGTGCATGAATGCGCCGTATACGCCTTTGTCGAGCATCTGGTCGATCTGCCCGTTGAGTTTACCGGAGTCGAGTGTATTATTGAGCGACCAGAAAGGCAGCAGGCTGTATTCGGGCGGCGGGTTTTTAAAATGCTGTACCAGTGTATCCTGTGCCGGAGCCGCAGGCATATGCCCTGTGGGCAGATGCACACCCGTAAAAAATGTTACCAGTAACGATAAAAGACGCAATACATTCATAGCTGTTTTTTTAGCTTCTGTATTTTCCGGGACATTATTCTGTTGTCATGCGTAACATCATAACGCCATGATAAGGTATCTGTGTGGTAAGATATCCCATATATTCTCCCAGGTCGCGTTGCCGCCACAGATCCCGCACCTTCCATTTCCGGTTTGTTAACCCCGCTTTGGAAAAATCAAAATTAAATTGCTTTGCAGTTTCATCGCCCCAGCGGAAATATGACTGTGGTGTTGACCCGTACGCATCTGTATTAAACAGTCCTACTGCATAGGAGCCATCTTCCAGCGAT
>DASVLZ010000134.1:0-4419 GCA_036384615.1 Sediminibacterium sp. | reverse complement strand
GCGCAGGGCCTGCTGCTGCAATACCGTACGGCGGTAAACCGTTATACGGCCAGGCAGTTCCTGGGGGTGGCATCGCTGTACCTGCCGGCATTGGCCGGCAGCCATTCCCTGGTGCTTACTGCGGCATACCATGAGAGGGATACCCTTGCACAGTACCTGTTCTCCAATGACTTTCCTTTTGCCCGCGGCTACCGGGAAGTGGATTTTCCGCGTATGTGGAAGCTGGGGGTGAACTATCATTTTCCATTGGCATACCCCGACTGGGGTGTCGGGCAATTCGTATATTTGCTGCGGGTTAGGGCGAACTTATTCTATGATCATTCCATAGGTAAAAGCCTGCGAACCGGGGTTTCTTACCCGTTTCATACCGTGGGAGCGGAACTGTACCTGGATACGCGGTGGTGGAACCAGCACCCCGTTACTTTTGGATTCCGGTACAGCAGGCTGTTAAACAAGGAGTTAAGAGGAGTAACCCGTCCGGATATATGGGAACTGATCCTGCCGGTGAACCTGTTTTAGGTGATTAGCCCTCTCTTATCCACATTTTTGAGATTTTTTTCCACCTTTTTTTCATATTCCGGCAGCATTATGGTATCTTTGCAGCCCCAAAAACCGTATGTCGAAACAACCACTGATCAAGCAAGATGGCGTAATCCTGGAAGCATTGAGTAATGCCATGTTCCGGGTGAAACTGGAAAACGGTCATGAAATACTGGCCACCATCTCGGGGAAAATGAGGATGCACTACATCAGGATACTGCCTGGTGACAAGGTGGGAGTGGAGATGAGTCCGTACGATTTGAGCAGGGGGAGGATCATATTCAGGTATAAGTAGGCTGTTGGCTTTTAGCCATTGGCTGTTAGCTTTCAGAGGATTTGATTACCTGACGAGATTGTAAGTTGTAAACATTTTAAATAGAAATGCTGGCAGCTAAAAGCCAATGGCTAAAAGCCAACGGCCAACAGCCAACAGCCCAAAGACCAAACAATGAAAGTCAGAGCTTCCATCAAAAAACGCAGCGCCGATTGTAAGATCGTGAAGAGGAAAGGAAAGCTGTTTGTGATCAACAAGAAGAACCCGCGCTACAAGCAGCGCCAGGGATAGGGAGAAATTTTGGAATTGGGAAATTGGGAAATTGCAATTTCAAAATCTCCCAATTTCCCAATTCCAAAATTCCAAAATAATAACCAGTTCGTATTAAATAACACTAATAAACACTATGGCTCGTATTGCCGGTATTGATTTACCAAAGAATAAAAGGGGAGAGATTGGCCTGACCTATATTTTCGGGATCGGCCGTTCCACAGCCCAGTACATCCTGGACAAAGCTGGTATTTCTTATGATAAGAAAGTAAACCAGTGGAATGATGATGAGCAGGCTGCTATCCGTAACATCATCAACAATGAGTTCAAGGTGGAAGGCGCCCTGCGCAGTGAAGTGTCGATGAGCATCAAACGCCTGCTGGATATTGCCTGCTACCGTGGCCTCCGCCACCGTAAAGGCCTGCCGGTTCGCGGCCAGCGCACCAAAACCAACAGCCGTACCAGGAAAGGTAAGAGGAAGACGGTTGCGGGTAAGAAGAAAGCGACTAAGAAATAGTAATTGCAGATTGCAGATTGCAGATTGTCAATTTGCAATCTGCAATCTGCAATCGAACAATATCCAAAGCTTGGATCCCTTCGGGGGGAGAGCTGCGGGCCCCGGAATTCCGGGTTTCATTTTTTAAAGATCACCTCAAAGAACAACAATGGCTAAACCCCAAAAGGCACAGAACAGCGCGAAAGCTGTTGCCAAAAAAAGAATCGTGAAAGTGGATGCCGCCGGTGAAGTGCGCATCTCTGCTACTTTCAACAACATCATTATCAGTTTCACCAACAAATCAGGACAGGTGATCAGCTGGAGCAGTGCAGGTAAAATGGGTTTCAAAGGTTCTAAAAAGAACACTCCCTATGCCGCACAGATGGCCGCTGCAGATGCCGCTAAAGTGGCACTGGACGCAGGACTGAAGCGTGTGGAAGTTTTTGTAAAAGGACCCGGTTCCGGCCGTGAGGGCGCTATCCGTTCCATTTCACAGTCAGGCATCGAAGTGATCTCTATCAAAGACGTTACCCCGCTGCCCCACAACGGCTGTCGTCCGCCGAAACAAAGGAGAGTGTAATTATTTTGGAATTGGGGAATTGGGAAATTTTGAAATTGCAGTTTCCCAATTTCCCGATTTCAAAATTTCAAAATACAAGGGTTGATCATTGATTTTAGATTTTTACTGATGATCAGCCGTCATTAAAAAATCACAAACAACAACAAATGGCACGTTACACAGGTCCCAAGACCAAGATTTCAAGGATTTTCGGAGAGCCCATACTGGGCAATGGTAAATGGCTGGGTAAGAACAGCAACCCTCCCGGTCAGCACGGCGCTGCCCGCAAACGTAAAACACTGGGTGAATACGCCCTGCAGCTGCGCGAAAAACAGAAAGCCAAATACACCTATGGTGTACTGGAGCGCCAGTTCCGCAAAACATTCGAAGAAGCCCAGCGCCTCAAAGGTGTTACCGGTGAAAACCTGATCAAATTGCTGGAAGCACGCCTCGACAATACCATTTTCCGTCTCGGCCTTACTGCCAGCCGTCCTGAAGCAAGGCAGCTGGTAAGCCATAAGCATATTACCGTGAACGGCGAGGTAATGAATATTCCTTCTTACCAGTGCCAGCCCGGTGATATCATCGCTTATAAACCCAAAAGCGCCGATAACTCAGGCGTAACCAGCAAGAGCCGCGGCAAGAACCCCAAGTTCAGCTGGCTCGACTGGAACGAAGCAGAGAAAAAAGGTACATTCATCACCTATCCCGAGCGTGAGAATGTTCCGGAAAATATCAAGGAGCAGTTGATCGTTGAATTGTATTCTAAATAACCATAGTGAAACGTGAAAGGTGAAATGTGAATATTTCACTTTTCACTTTTGACTTTTCACAAACGCAGTAAAAAACAAGTTTTAATATGGCCATATTAAGCTTTCAGAAACCGGATAAGATCGTTCTCCAAAAGGCAAATGATTTTGAAGGTCAGTTTGAATTCCGTCCATTAGAGCCTGGCTTCGGCCTGACTATCGGTAATGCCCTGCGCAGGGTACTCCTGAGCTCACTGGAAGGCTTTGCTATCGTAGGTATCAAGATCGAAGGCGTTGACCACGAGTTCGCTACCATCAAGGGAGTGACTGAAGACGTTACCGAGATCATCCTGAACCTGAAGCAGGTGCGCTTCAAAAAAACAGTTGACCACGATGTGGCTACTGAAAAGATCAACCTGTCTATCAAGGGCCGTACCGAGTTCAATGCCGGTATGATCGGCGAACTGTCGCAGAACTTCCAGGTGATGAACCCGGAACTGGTGATCTGCACTATGGACACCACTGCCAAGATCGATATCGAGATCACTATTTCCAAAGGCCGCGGATATATTCCCGCTGAAGAAAACAAGATCAAAGACGCCGTATTCGGATATATCGCTATCGACTCTATCCACACACCCATCAAGAACGTGAAATACGCTATTGAGAACTACCGTGTGGAGCAGAGAACAGACTATGAGAAACTGGTACTGGACGTGGCTACTGATGGCACCATCCACCCGGAAGATGCCGTTAAGCAGGCTTCACGCATACTGATCCAGCACCTGATGATCATCACCGATGAGAACATCACTTTCGATAACAAGGAAGACAAGAAAGAAGATGTGGTGGATGAGCATGTGCTGCAACTGCGCAAGGTGCTGAAAACACCGCTGGAAGACCTGGATCTTTCCGTGCGTGCCTTCAACTGCCTGAAAGCAGCGAAGATCAACAGCCTGAGCGAACTGGTTCAGTACGAGCAGGAAGACCTGATGAAATTCCGCAACTTCGGCCAGAAATCACTTTCCGAAATCGAACAGGTACTCACCGAGAGGGGCCTGAGCTTTGGAATGGATCTGAATAAGTTAGGTCTGGATAATTTAGATAATTAGGCAATTGGCCATTAGTCCCCACGTACCGTGGGTACCAACAGCCAAAAGCTATCACCAACCCTGCAATTCCTGACACGGTGCAGGGTTTAAAAACAACAAGTCATGCGTCACGGAGACAAAATCAACAACCTGGGTCGTAAGAAAGCACACCGCGTTGCTTTGCTGCAGAACCTGGCAAGCCAACTGATCACACACAAGCGTATTGTTACCACCCTGGCCAAGGCCAAGGCGCTGCGTACATACATTGAGCCGCTGATCACCAAGACAAAGAAAACAGAGAACGCCCTCCAGATCAGCCACAACCACCGACTGGTGTTTGCAGAGCTGCAGGATAAAGCCGCTGTGAAAGAACTGTTCACAGTGATCGGCCCCAAAGTAGCCGGCCGCCCGGGTGGTTATACACGTATCATCAAACTGGG
>DASVLZ010000133.1:0-2919 GCA_036384615.1 Sediminibacterium sp. | reverse complement strand
TGGACCCCAAAGAGATCGATTGCCTGATCTGTGCCACAGTAACACCCGATATGGTATTTCCCGCCACAGCCAACCTGATCTGCGATGCCATAGGCGCCACCAATGCCTGGGGGTACGATATGAGCGCAGCCTGCAGCGGTTTTCTCTACGCACTTACCACCGGCGCCATGTACATTGAAAGCGGCCGTTATAAAAAAGTGATTGTGGTAGGGGTTGATAAAATGAGTTCCATCGTTGACTATACCGACCGTGCCACCTGCATCATATTCGGCGATGGCGCCGGCGCACTATTGCTGGAACCTTCCACTGACGGCAACGGCATACTCGACAGCCTCCTCAGGAGTGATGGCAGCGGCTGCAAGCACCTGCATATGAAAGCAGGAGGTTCGGCAAGACCTGCTTCGATAGAGACCGTGATGAACAAAGAACATTTCGCTTACCAGGAAGGCCAGGCCGTTTTCAAATTCGCGGTAAAAGGCATGGCCGATATCAGCGCTGAATTACTCGAAAAAAATAACCTCACCGGGGAAGATATCGCCTGGCTGGTACCCCACCAGGCCAACCTGCGCATTATCGATGCCACAGCCAGCCGCATGGGACTGCCGCGCGAAAAAGTGATGATCAACATACAACGCTACGGCAATACTACGGCTGCTACCATTCCTCTCTGCCTCTGGGACTGGGAAAGCCAGTTGAAGAAAGGCGATAATATCGTTCTCGCCGCCTTCGGCGGCGGGTTTACCTGGGGCGCTACCTGGATAAAATGGGCCTATTAAGAGAGCCTGCAAAAAGCGATATAATCGGTAGCGGGTATTTTTTCAATCCCCAGTTGCCGGAGCATGGTTACCAGCTGGCCGCGGTGGTAAGTACCGTGGTTGGGAAGATGATGAACAATGTCTTTAAGCGGCTGGGTAAAAGCATCGCCTTTCATGTTTCTATAGGATAAGGGTTCTTCCAGCGCTTCTTCAGGAAGCTCCTGCAGCCACTGGTACCACTGGCGGTTCTGCTCAAGCAGTTCCTGCGCTACTTCTGCCATCGTGGGATGGAAACTAAGGCTCGGCACCACGATCTGTTCTTTCCTATGCACCCGTTGCCACCAGATAAACGAAGCATCCCATACATGCAAACAGGTTTTGAACAGCGAAGGGTAACTGCTGTTAACCTCCTGCTGTTGCTGTTCGGGGCTTAACGTACAGATAATATCCAGCAGTTTTTCATTTGCCCACACTTCAAAAGCCAGATAAGAGAGCAGCATTTGTTTCATAGTAACTAAATTTGAAGGACGCAACAAGCCTGTTACATCTTCAATCAAAATTAATGAATAAAGATTTCCCTCTCACCGGCATCGGCTCCGTGGCCATGCACACCGCAGGACATGATAATGCCGAGTACGCACACCTCACTCCTATCTTTGCCACTTCCACTTTTACTTTTGACTCGGCAAAGCAGGGATCTGAAAGATTTGCCGGCACAGACAAAACCCGTATCTACAGCCGCTGGGGCAATCCCACTTTCACCGCTGCGGAAAAGACCATCGCGGCACTCGAAACATTTGGCCTGAAAAATACAAACGGCTCTCCCCTCGAAGCAAAAGCGCTGCTGCACGCCAGCGGCCAGGCAGCCATGACCACCCTGTTCCTGGGAACACTGACTACCGGCGATACCGTGCTCTCGCATTATTCCCTGTACGGCGGCACGTATGAACTGATGAACAAAGTGCTGGCGGCAACAGGCGTGCAGACCATCATCATTGACCTGCACGACCTCGAACTGGTGGAAGCCACCTGCAAACAAAATGCATCCATCAAACTGATACATATAGAAACCCCCGCCAATCCTACCATTCAATGCGTGGATATAGAAGCGATCACTGCCATCGCAAAAAAATACGGGAAACTGGTTTCTGTCGATAATACATTCGCTACACCCTACCTGCAGCAGCCATTCCGTTACGGCGTGGATTTTGTATTTCATTCCACCACCAAATTCCTTAACGGCCATGGTACCGCCATTGGCGGTGTATTGCTGGGCCGCGATCTTGCGCTGATGAATGGCGCCATATGGAAATGGCATGTGCTGCTGGGCGGCAACAGTAACCCCTTTGATGCTTTTATGCTGATACAGGGAATAAAAACCCTCGAGGTAAGAATGGAACGCCATTGCGATAATGCCATGAAAGTGGCGGAATATCTCTCAGGGCACGCAGCAGTAGCGCATGTGAACTATACAGGGCTTGCCTCCCACCCCGATCATGCCATCGCTGCAAAACAAATGCGGCACCCCGGTGCAGTATTGAGCTTTGAACTGAAAGGCGGACTCGATGCAGGCAGGAAATTTACCGATGCCCTGCAGATGTGCGTGCGCGCGGTTTCACTGGGCACGGCAGATACGCTGATCTCGCACCCAGCCACCATGAGCCATATGTCTGTACCCAAAGAAGAGAGAGAGAAATACGGTATTACAGACGGACTGATCAGGATGAGCGTGGGCATTGAAAACATTACCGATATACTGAACGACCTTGGCCAGGCTTTGGCCAAAGCCTGAGGACAGCCTGAATTTTTGCACAACAAAACCTGTTATATGAGATACGTTTTTCTCGCTGCATTATGCAGCCTGTGTATGTTATTACATGCCCAGAAAAAGAAAACACCTGCGGGCATTGACCACTTCGCCGGACTGGACACCGCTTTTGAACGTGTACTGAAAGACTGGCACGGCGCGGGCTTTGCTGTAGCCGTGGTAAAAAAAGATTCCGTGCTGTTTGCAAAAGGATTTGGCTACAGCGATATCAGTAAGAAAACACCTGTAACTGTTAACACTTTATTCCCCATAGGCAGTTGCACAAAAGCATTCACCGTTTTTTTGATCGGTTTATTGGATAGAGATGGTAAGGTGGATATAGACAAACCCGTACGG
>DASVLZ010000132.1:0-3387 GCA_036384615.1 Sediminibacterium sp. | reverse complement strand
TAATAAAATACACATTGGATGAATCATATGTATACAGGTATTGTGCCTGGCTGGTAAGCCGCGATACAAAGCCAAATGCTGACCGGCTGGATGATACGGAAAAAGGCAGGCCATACTGATCATTATGTGAATAAATGCCGTTATAAGGAATGGCGGTAACCAGGATGGGACTGGTGCCATTATCTTCCGGGGCTATATAAGTGGTGGAATAGTTGCTCCATTGGCTGTTTGAAAGAAGCTCTGAACTAATGCCCCATTTTATTTGCGCAATGCTGCACAGGGACTGAGCGCTCAACAGCAGCAACAGGAATGTCTTTATCATCTTACTTGTTTTCGGGAGCCTGCCAAAAATAAGCAGGGTTATTGGTATAATATTGGGTGTATGTAGTCTTCGTGCGCGGGTTGGTCCAACCGGTTTTTACCGGTTGTTTGAAATAGTCCAGCGGCAGTAGCTGGATGTATTCAATGTGTTTGCCATCGGCGGTGGTTTCCATATCGTAAGTGCTGTTTACAGGGCATTCCAGGCGATAGAGGTTTTTAGCCATGTAATAGGAGAGATAGTGTTCTTTTGTTTCGCTTACACGATGGTTCCAGTTGGCATCGGGACTGATAATAAGGGGGCTGTTGTCAATGATCCTTTGTCTTACTTCTTCAATGCCTAACAGTTCGCCCTTTTCATTCATAACATAGGTATCATAAGTAGGGTCTATCCATAACCATTTTTTTAATGAAGGCGCATAGACCATATTGATTACATGGCAGTCATAATCTATACCCAGACTGTCTTTAGGATAGCAGGTAACGAACCTGGATTTAAGACCGAGCGATAAATAGCATTCATTCAGCACGATGGCTAATCCCCGGCAGTTAAGCCCGCGATCTTCCTTTTTACAAACGCTGATAAGGCTGAGCGCATTTTTAACAACAGGATTTTCATGTTGCCCATCGTGAGGAACCAGGTTGTGTATCCAGTGCATCAGGTTCAGTATTTTGGATACATCGCTGCCCTTGCCGGCAATGGAATCCAGGTTATATACCTTACGCAATGCCATGAGGTTGGTATCATTTTCTGACTGGTATATAAAACGCGGCAACGGCCGGGTATCAGCAGGATTATATGCTGCTGCCTGGCGCAGAATATACAGGTAATCACCTATCCTTCGGAGAGGAGCGACCAGTTGCGTAAACTTTTTCATATGCCTGATATTGTCCAGGTCCTTGTCGGCCATTATGTTTGCGTAGTTGTAATATCCTGCCTCTATGGATTTTTCAAGATAGATGAGTGCCTGTTGTTGTTTTTTTTGCAGGCTATAAATGCAGCACAGGTTATACAGGGCCACTGAAAGACGGCCTGTATTGGCTTTTCGGGTGGCACTGTCCTGCCTGTTATAGTGCAGCATCAACATATCCAGCAATTGCCGGTACCGGTCAGCATCGCGCTGGTTATAGGCGGTTCTTAAAAGGCTGTCCTGCCGGTTGGCGAATGCCGTAAATACCCCGGCATTATTTACCTGGGCCTGCAGGGTTATGGCGGCAGAAAGTAGCAATACGGATAATATGGTTTTCATCATAGCTGTGAAGGTTTGTTTACAGGTGCAAACTTCCCCCAACCGCAGCATGCTGCAAGGGCCGCTGTGAATCGAAAATGATCCGGTGTGAATTGGTAATGGTCCGAATGAAAACGGGTTTAGAAACTCATTTGGCTTCCGCCATCTCCATAATGATCTTCCATTCTTCTTCCTTTACGGTTTGAACGGAGAGCCTGCCCAGGCGTACCAGGTCCATATCGGCGAGGCGTTTATCGGCTTTTACCTGTGCGAGCGTTACAGGTTTCTTCAGTTTTTTGTAGGGCTTAAAATCCACCACTACCCATGCGGGATCATCGGTGGTAGGGTCCTGGTAAGCTTCTTTCACCACTTTGGCAATACCCACTATTTCCGTACCCTCATTGCTGTGGTACCAGAGCGTAAGATCACCTTTCTTCATGGCGCGCAGGTTATTTCTTGCCGCGTAATTACGCACACCATCCCAGAATGTCTGTCCATCCTTTACAAACTGCTCCCAGCTGTATTTGAAGGGTTCGGATTTGATTAGCCAGTAAGCCACAGGAGAGGAATAATTAAGAATTAATAATTATTAATTACGAATCGGGAGTAAAGATAAGCAGCAGTATGAGGTAACCAGCAATTATTAATTTCTGGTTATTTCTCTCCTGCCAGTACATCTGCCAGGTGCAGCACTTTCAGTCCCTTGTGCTTGTATTTGTTGCAGCCATCAATATGCATGAGGCAACTCATATCTGTACTGATGAGGTATTCGGCGCCGGTATCGGCGGCATTGTTCACTTTCTGGTCGCCCATAGCTATGCTGATGGGTTCAAACTTAACGGCAAAGGTTCCGCCGAAACCGCAGCAGGTTTCCACATCATTCATTTCCACCAGTTCAAGGCCTTTTACCTTGCTCAGCAGCAGTCGCGGCTCCTGTTTAATGCCGCATTCACGAAGGGCGGCACAGCTGTCGTGGTAAGTGGCTTTTCCATGAAAGCTGGCGCCGAGGTCGGTTACTTTAAGTTCTTTTACCAGGAACTCTGAGAATTCAAATATGCGTTCAGATACTTTTTTGTATGAGTTGGCATCGGAACTGTTCTCAAATACTTTCTCGTAATAGTTGCGTACAAATCCCACACAGCTGGCGCTGGGTGCTACAATATAATCCGACCCGGAAAAATCCTTCAGGAATTTGGAACATACATCTTTTGCCTCTCCCCAGAACCCCGCATTAAAAGCCGGCTGGCCGCAGCATGTCTGGTTGGTATTATAAGTAACAGTGCACCCCGCTTTTTCCAGCACCTTCACCATATTAAAAGCAACGGTAGGGTAGAGCTGGTCAATAAAACAGGGAACGAATATTTGTACGGTCATGCGCGCTATTTGATTTTCCTGTTTAAAGCTATCATTTTCATGGCAGTGAGGGCGGCTTCTTCTCCCTTGTTTCCATGTACTCCGCCAATACGCTCCCTGGCCTGCTGTTCATTGTCTACTGTGAGCACACCAAAAATAACAGGTGTATCCAGCGTAAGGTTCAGCTGCATCACACCATCCGTAACGCCCTTGCATACATAGTCAAAATGCGGTGTATCGCCCCTGATCACTGCGCCGAGGGTAATATAGGCATCCGGCAATATGGAACTGTAAGCATAGTGGTTCTTCACTGCAAACGGTATTTCAAAAGCGCCGGGCACCACCAATGTTTTTGTGGCAATGCCGCTGGCAGCCAATACCCTTTTTACGCCCGCTTCCAGTTTGTTTACGATAGGGGCGTTCCATTCTGTCTTAACTATTACAACAAAGGCATCCTTTAGGGAAGGGATGCCTTTGTGAAGCGATG